>JBIKPM010000161.1:0-5393 GCA_044357435.1 Flavobacterium sp.
TTCAAAATCCATAAAGCCAATAGCACCGCCATAAAAATTTCGATTGGTTTTTTCGTATTCTTCGATGAGTTGCATCGCTCTGTGTTTTGGTGCGCCACTTAAAGTTCCCGCGGGGAAAGTATCGGCTACGACTTGCATGGTGGTGGCTTTCTCGTGTAAATATCCAGTTACCTTAGAAACCAAATGAATGACATGGGAGAAAAACTGCACTTCTCGGTATTTTTCCACATTGACATCGTGACCGTTTCTACTTAAATCGTTTCTGGCTAAATCGACCAGCATCACGTGTTCGCTATTTTCTTTTTGGTCTTCAGATAATTTTTTGGCTAATTCCGCATCTTTTTCGTCATCACCAGTTCTTCTGAATGTTCCTGCGATGGGGTGAATTTCGGCTTTGCGGTTTTTGACGATAATTTGGGCTTCGGGAGAAGAACCAAATATTTTGAAATCGCCATAATCAAAAAAGAACAAATAGGGCGAAGGATTGATGCTTCGCAACGCTCTGTAAACGTTGAATTCGTCTCCTTTAAAACCTTGAGTAAATCTTCTGGACAAAACCAATTGGAACACATCTCCTCTGTAACAGTGCCTTTTGGCCAAGGCCACATTATGCTTGAATTCTTCGTCAGTCAGATTTGAAAAACCCTCTCCTTCTTTCGAAAATTGATAAGAAGCCATGTTTCGGGATTGTAACAATTGTTCGATTTCCGAAATATTGTTTTTTCCGTCCAAACTATGGCAGAAAATATAGGCTTCGTTTTTGAAATGGTTGATAGCTATTATGTTTTGGTATACCGCATAATATACATCCGGGATGGTATTACTGTTTTCTTTTTTGGCAATAGTCACTTTTTCGAAATAACGAACGGCATCATAAGAAATGTAACCAAACAGACCGTTGTTGATGAATTTGAAATTGTTTTTCTCTGAGGAGAATTGACCCGAAAACTCTTGTATCACCTGTGGAATATCAGTAGTTGAATCAATAGTGATGTTTTCAAAACTCCCATTAGGAAAGGTTTTGTAGATGGTTTCGTTTTCTATTTTTATGGATGCAATAGGGTTGCAACAGATATAAGAAAAGCTATTGTCGTTCCCGTGATAATCGCTACTTTCGAGTAATAAGCTATTCGGAAATTGATCCCGAATTTTAAAATAGACACTTACGGGAGTAATCGTGTCGGCAAGTATTTGCTTGTAATTTGTATTTAGAACAAATGTTTTCATTTTTAGTGTTATTATTTCTATTTCATTTTGACTCCCTTCCATTCAAAGGGTCGGGTAAGGAATAAAAAAAGGCCTGTCGTGATGACAAGCCTTTTTATATTTATAGTTTACAATACTATAGGAGCTTTAATCACGACGACTGACGTAAGTTACTCCACCACCAAGTATTGTTTGTAATTGTTTTCATTCCACAAATATATAAATGAAATTTGATTATCCAAATAGAATATAAAAAAAAACAGTGTTTTTTTTTGATTTTTTAAAAAAATAACCCCCAACAATTGCTTGTGAGGGTTGGGCTATAGTGTCTTTCGGAAATTAGAATTTCAAGGCAACCGATAATTCGAATTCATCGTCAATCGCTTTGTCTCCAATGCTGTCGAAGAATGATTTAGAACCGTATCGAATACCATATTTAGTTCTGTTTACATTGAATTTTGTTGTTGCTGAATTTGATGTTGTAGCCAAATCAAAAGTAACTGGATTTGTTACTCCCTTTATGGTTAAATCACCTGTCACACTGTACGTATTGGCTCCTTTTACTGCTATTTTTTTGAATACTAATGTTGCTGATGGGAATTTTTCAGTTCCAAAGAAATCATCCGCTTTTAAATGACCATTTAGTTTTACTTGGTATTCTCCAGAAAGGTCAGTTGCAGTCAATGAAGTCATGTCTACTGTGAAAGTGCCTCCCTTTAATTTTTTGCCTTTGAAAACTAAAGCGCCGTCTTTCAGGTTTACAGTTCCGCTATGTTGTCCGGTTACTTTTTTTCCTACCCAATTGATAGTGCTCTTTGAAGTGTCTACTTTCTTGGTTTGTGCTGTTACTGATAAAGTAGATAAAACTACCACTAATGCTAATGCAATTGATTTTAAATTTTTCATTGTGTTAAATTTGTTTGTTAATAATTAAAGTGTAATAAATAATTCTTCGTTTGATTTTCTGACTTTTTTGTAATGCTGTGTTGCATCCTCTTTGTGACGGTAACCGATAGCAGCCATTAAGGAAGCGTTTAATCCTAATTTTTCTAGTCCTAATATTTCATTGACTTTTGCAGGAACAAAACCTTCCATTGGAGTAACATCAATTTTCAACTCCGCCGCTGCATTCAATAAATTGCCTAATGCCAAATAGGTTTGTTTTGATGCCCAAATATTTTTTACATCTTCGGGCATTGCATTTATAGCTCCTTTCATATAATCACCAAAACCAGCCAAGGATTCGACAGGAATGTTTCGGGTTTCACTAATTCGGTTGATGTAGGTGTCTATTGATTTGTTATCAACATTAGTTTCATTTGCAAAAACAATTAGATGCGAGGCATCCACAACCTGTGATTGTCCATAAGCCGCGCCTTGTAATTGTGCTCTTAACTCTGGATTTTCAACAATTATAACTGTATAAGGTTGCAATCCATAAGAAGAAGTACTTAAGCGAATGGCTTCTTTTAATGTGTTTAAATCTTCGTTTGTGATTTTTTTTGAGGAGTCAAATTTCTTCGTTGCGTATCTCCAGTTCTGGTTTTCTACAAAAGTGTCCATGTTATATTTGATTTTATTTATTTCTATATTTTTCTAACAATTGATTCAATATAATTTGTTCTTCGGCACTTAAATTATTGGAAAATAAAATTTCGTGGGCGTTTACTTTTGGATCCAATTCTGTTAAAATGTCCAAGCCTTTTTGGGTAATCAAAACTTCAATTTTCCGTCTGTTATCAGGACAAACTTCACGTGTCACTAATTCTTTCAACAATAATTTATCAACTAATCGAGTGGTATTACTCGTTTTGGCTAACATCCGCTCTTGTATGACGCACATGTTTGCAGGATTTCCTTTTTGGCCTCTCAATATCCTCAAAACATTGTATTGCTCCCCCGATATTTCGTAAGGCTTTACTATTTCGTTAAAACTGTCGATAACTACGTTTTGTGTATATAAAATATTTAGGATAATTTTTTTGGAATCATCCATTGGCGCAGTTGATTTTAGAATCTCTTCAATTTTCATTCTTGTACATATCTCTATTGTAGGTACAAATGTAGTGTATTTTTTATTTGTATATACAAATATCTAATATTTTTTTTAATTTTTTTTTCCTGTAAGTACGTAAAGACATATGTTTGAGTATATTTAGCTAAACTGTTTTTATAAATAGTATGCTTTCACCTAATTGGGATGATAAATTAATTTGATGCCTATTTCAGTAAAAGAAAAATGATAATGGGTTAATTTGAAAATATTGGTTAATTTGTGAATTGGCAATAAACATGAATAAAATATAATTAAACGATATTCAAGATGTGTTTAATTGATTTTTTTGCGATTTATATGATTAATTCGTAATTTACTGTGTTTTATGGCTATACGAAAACGTTTTCTGCAAATAATTATCCAATTAACATTTGTATCTATTATTGTTTGGTAAAAACGGTGTATTTTTACCAAAAAACAATACTATGGATTTGACACAAGAAGATTGGGTTTCTCAATTTGAAGCCGATCAAAATGCAGTAATGCTGGATGTGAGGACTGAAGACGAATGCGATCAAGGTATTATAGAAAGTTCTATAAATATTGATATTTATAAAGGATCAGAATTTATTGCTGCAATTGAAGCTTTGGATAAAACCAAAAATTATTATGTGTATTGTCGTTCCGGGGTTAGAAGTGCTAAAGCATGCGCAATCATGAACGAATTAGGTATAGAAAATGCGTATAATTTACTTGGTGGGATTATAGAATGGAATGGCGATATAGTTTAATCAAGAACAAGAAAGTGGCAAAAGTGCCCTTTTCAAATTAAAAGAGAATGTTAATACAAAATAGATAATGAATACAATACCTCAAGAATTTCAAATCAACGAATTACTGAATCAAGATACTTATTTGGTAGATGGTGAATTAAAAAAGTGGACAGGTCCAACAACTCCTGTATATTCAACAATATCATCTACTGAAAATTATGAGCCCACATTATTGGGAACTGTTCCTTTTATGGGAGAAGAGGATGCGATGAAAGCGCTTGAAGCTGCTGATGCAGCTTTTCATAATGGACAAGGTTTATGGCCTACCATGAAAGTGGCGGATCGTATAAAATGCATGGAAGATTTTGTCACTAAGATGAAGGCGACTCGTTCTGAAGTGGTTAAGCTTTTGATGTGGGAAATCGGAAAGACATTAGGGGATTCAGAGAAAGAATTTGACAGAACGGTAGAATATATTTACGACACCATTGATAGTTACAAGGAATTAAACAGTCGCAGTGCCCATTTTAGCAAGGTGCAAAGTATAAATGCAATGGTTCGAAGAGGGCCATTGGGGGTTGTGTTATGTCTAGGGCCTTATAATTACCCTCTAAATGAAACCTTTTCTTTGCTTATCCCTGCATTGATAATGGGAAATCCCGTAATTTTCAAACCAGCCAAACTGGGCGTTTTGTTAATATCCCCTTTGTTGGAAGCCTTTAGAAGTAGTTTTCCAAAGGGAGCCATCAACATTTTATATGGTCGTGGTCGCGAAGTTGCCTCTCCAATTATGAAATCGGGACGGGTGGCTATTTTAGCTTTGATCGGTAACAGTAAATCAGCTATTGCTTTACAGGATTTGCATCCCAACAAAAATAGATTGCGTTTGGTATTGGGGTTAGAAGCAAAAAATCCAGCAATAATTTTACCGGATGCCAATTTAGATTTGGCTATAGACGAATGCGTGGCTGGATCATTGTCATTTAATGGACAACGATGCACAGCATTAAAGGTATTGTATGTACACGAATCTATTGTTGACGAATTTAATAAGCGATTTAGTGCCAAAGTGGACGCACTCGTTTATGGAAATCCATGGGATAAATCAGTATTTCTTACTCCTTTACCTGAAAAAGAGAAGCCTGCTTATATCCAAGAATTGATTGATGATGCAACTAGTTTTGGCGCAAAAGTCATCAATGCAAAAGGAGGAAAACAACTCGATAATTATATCTTTCCGGCCATTTTATACCCCATAAGTAAAGAAATGCGAATTTATCATGAAGAACAATTTGGTCCTGTCGTGCCAATTATTTCTTTTAAGAATATTCAGGAACCTTTGGATGATATGGCAGAGTCAAATTACGGACAACAGGTGAGTTTGTTTGGGCAAAACGTAAAAACTATAGCGCCACTTA
>JBIKPM010000162.1:0-5345 GCA_044357435.1 Flavobacterium sp.
TAGCTTGGATTTGGTATTCATTAGGAACAATTTCGTTGTTTGGAGCAATCACCTATCCCAAATACAAGAAGTATTATAAAAAGCAACCTAATAAATTTTAATAAAAAAACGTATGAAAAACCTATTAATGTATGCCTTTGCTTTATTCCTTTTTTGGAATTGTCAAGGCCAAAAAAAACAAAGTAAAACCAATGTAACTATGGAAAAACAAACGATTTATCAATTCAAAGTTGAAGATTTATCAGGAAAAACATTTGATTTTGCTTCCTTGAAAGGCAAGAAAATAATGATTGTAAACACGGCTTCCAAATGTGGACACACGCCACAATACAAAGACTTGGAAGAATTGTATGAAAAATACAAAAATAAAAACTTTGTGATTGTGGGTTTTCCAGCTAATAATTTTCTTTGGCAAGAACCTGGAACCAATGCCGAAATTGCTGCGTTTTGTAAAAAAAACTATGGCGTTACTTTTCCAATGATGGCCAAAATATCGGTTAAGGGTAAAGACATGCACCAAGTATATCAATTCCTTACCCAAAAATCTAAAAACGGGATGGAAGATTCTGAAGTGGGATGGAATTTCCAGAAATATCTTTTGAACGAAAAAGGCGAATTGGAAAAAGTAATTTCTCCAAGAACATTGCCAACAGATCCCAAGATTATAGATTGGCTTACAAAATAGTGATAATCAAAATTTTTAGGTCTTTTCAGAATAATTCCTGATTAATACCCTGTATAATTATCAACGGCATTTCTTACGCTACCATATTTCGCAAGCAATTCGGCGGCTTCTTCATACGAAACCGGGATTTCTCCCATAATCATTTTCACGCCACGATCCACGAGTTTACTGTTGCTCAACTGCATGTCGACCATTTTGTTGCCTTTCACTTTCCCAAGTTGAATCATGGTGGCTGTAGAAATCATGTTAAGCACTAATTTTTGTGCTGTTCCCGCTTTCATTCGGGAACTTCCTGTCACGAATTCAGGCCCCACAACAACGTCTATTGGAAATTTTGCCGTTTGCGAAAGCGGACTCGCTGCATTACAAGAAATGCTCGCTGTGGTAATATTATTGTCATTACAAGCTTTCAACCCTCCAATGACGTAAGGAGTTGTTCCCGAAGCGGCAATCCCAACAACAACATCATTTTCGTTAATATTATGTTCTTGCAAATCAATCCAAGCTTGGTTGGCATCGTCTTCGGCATTTTCTACCGCTCTGCGAATGGCCTTGTCGCCACCGGCAATGATGCCCACAACCAAATCAAAAGGAACGCCGAACGTTGGCGGACATTCCGATGCATCCACAACTCCCAAACGCCCTGAAGTTCCTGCACCAATGTAGAATAATCGACCTCCCAATTTCATTTTAGCAACGATTTGAGTTACTAAAACCTCGATTTGCGGCAAGGCTTTTTCCACGGCAAAAGGCACAGTTTTGTCTTCCTGATTGATATTGGACAGTAATTCCGATACAGACATTTTTTCTAAATGTTCGTATTTCGAGGATTGTTCGGTGGTTTTAGTGAAGGTCATTTTTTAAATTTTTTTACCATTTAATATTTTTGTCAATAAAAGCAATCAAACTATCTGCCATTGCTTTTTGCTCACTAACTTTTGGATGACCAGGCGTATTTTTGTATTTAAAGAAATGAGTGTATGTTTTTTTGTCATTCAAATTTCCAACGGCTTTCACAATATAATCTGGCCATTTTGAACTTTCTTTTGTAGCATCCATATTGCCTAAGGCACAAATAATCCAAGTGTTTGGATATTTTTTCCTAATTAATTTTACGAAATTTTCGTACGATTTTATAATGAAATCTTCGTTGGGTTTTTGAGTTCCAAATCTATTTTTAAATTGTTCGTTTCCTGGAAGGTTTAAAAGCCAAGAATCATTTTGAAACAGGTTAATTACCACAATGTCAGGCGTGTACTTATTAAAGTCCCATTTGTTTTTTTTATCATGTGGATCAGTCAAATCATAGATATCAGACATTATGGTAGGAAACCAGCTTACCATAATCCCTATACCACTGTTGGCAATACATGAAAATTGAGCATCAAAATGACGGGCAGTAAGCGCATCGTATGTCAAATAATTATTTTCAAAATGACCGGTCCCAGAATCTTTTCCATTGACACATTCAATGCCATAGCCACAAGTAATGGAATCCCCATAGAATTCAATTTTTCTTTTTTTAGGTTTCGATTTAGGCAAAATTCTGGCATTCACATTGGTTTCAAACCCATAAAAAAAACTTTGGCCTTTCCCCCATTCGGTTCGTTTAAAAAGTTGGATTTTATGATTTCCTTTATTCAAGCCAGAAGCAAGAATATAACTCCGCTTAGTAGTGGCTAGTTGAATTTTAGAAATTACCTTGTCGTCTAAAATTACATTGTAATAATTAGAAGTATCAGCATCTTTTAGAATTGCCGAAATTTCAGAGCCTTTAAAATTCATGGTAATACTTGAACCGGACCAATTTAAACAAGCTATACTATCATTAAAAGCAACTCTTCCTTCATACTGAATGTTAGGATTATTGAAAGTAATGTATTTTTTTTGGGCCGAAATTATTTCAGGTACTGTAACCAGTATAGAAATTAACAATAGAATTTTTATTTTCATAAAATGGATTTTTAATGAATCAGATAAAATACGCCATGACAATTCCAAAAATTATCATCGAAACTTTTGCAATATTGAACTTATGTCCTTCACTGGTTTCAAAAATAATGGTGGATGAAATATGGAATAGTATACCAATGACGATGGCAGTAATTTCGGTATAATAGGCATTTAATTGAGGGAAATAGTCTGATACAATTGTTCCTAATGGAGTCATAATGGCGAAAGTAACCATAAAGGTAAAAATTGCTTTTTTGTTCAGGCTTGAATTGATAAAAAAAGTAGTCAGAATGATGGCAATAGGCAAATGATGAATAGCAATTCCCATTGCTAAACTGTGATGATGGCTAACGGGAAATCCTTCTAAAAAAGCATGAATACACAGACTGATAAAAAGAAGCCATGGGATATGGAACATTTTTTCGTGACCGTGAACATGTCCGTGTTCAGCACCTTTGGAGAAAAATTCCAATATGATTTGGAATAAAATTCCAGTCATTATGAAAAGTCCAATATTGTGATTGTCGCTTTTGTAAACGTCCGGTAACAAATGTATAACCGTTAACGACAGTAAAAAAGAACCGCTGAAAGCCAACAATAATTTAAGGTTTGTTTTTTTTTTCGGTTTCAAAAACAAGGCAATACTATAACCTATCAGGACAGAAAATAAAGGTAAAAGGTAGTTCATTACTTGAATATCATGATTAATCGTTCACTTTCGGTTTTGTGGAATTTTTTCAATTTATAATCTCCAAAAATGTCCAAAAGATAAATCCCTGCTTCTTCCATCAATTCTTCAAAATCCTTGAGCGTTAGGGCTTTTACCTTTTCGGTAAAATGAAATTTCTCGCCTTGGTCTTCAAAGTCAATTTCTTTGTAAATATGACCTTCACTCACATAGCGTTTGATGTGAAAATCAATATTTTCAACAGTTTTGACTTCATCTGCAACTAAATTCGCAATGACCTGATTAACGTTCATAAAATCAATAACGGCAAATCCATATTCCGTCAGGCTTTCTTTCATTGCCTTCAAAGTGGTCAGGTTGTCTTCGTCATTTTCGAAATAACCAAAACTAGTAAACAAATTAAATATGGCGTCAAATTTATCTTCGAAAGTCTCGCGCATGTCATGCACTTGAAAATGTAACGTCTCATTCTGGTTTTTATTGGCCTCAATAATACTGTTTTCAGACAAATCAGCACCCACAACTTCGAAGCCCAACTGGTTCAAATAAATGGCATGACGCCCTTTACCACAAGCTAAATCGAGTACTTTTGCTTTCTCAGGAAGATTGAGGTAATGTGTCAAATTGTCCATAAAAATCTGGGCTTCCCTATAATTTCGTTCTTTATACAGAATATGATAATAAGGGGTGTCGAACCAAGAGGCAAACCAATTATGGGTTTTGGGATTTTTTAAATCTGACATTTATTAATTTGAATTTCATTTAAAGTGCAAATTTAGACTATTTTTGCCAAATATTAAGATAACAATTCACCCTTTGGGTGTTAAGGGGCTATGGAAAATTTTAGAATGATTGCCAAAACCTTTTTTGGTTTTGAAGAAATACTAGCAAATGAATTGAAAATGTTAGGCGCACAAGACGTCGAGCAAGGCGTAAGAATGGTTAGTTTTAAAGGCGATAAAGGTTTTATGTACAAGGCAAACTTGGCTTTGAGAACCGCTTTAAAAATCTTGAAACCTATTTATTTTTTCAAAGCAAGAGACGAACAAGGGTTGTATAAAGGGATTTCAGGAGTAAACTGGTCAAAATTCATTAGTGCCAACCAGACTTTTGTAATTGATGCCACGGTGCATTCGGAGTATTTTAATCATTCGGAATTTGTTTCCCAAAAATGTAAAGATGCCATCGTAGACCAATTTCGAGAACGAACCGGACAGCGTCCAAGTATCGAGAAAATTCATCCCGATTTAAGAATCAACATCCATATCGACAAAGACCAAGTTTCGGTAGCCTTAGATACTTCTGGAAATTCGTTACACCAACGGGGGTACAGAACTGCCACGAATATTGCACCTATAAATGAAGTTTTGGCTGCAGGAATTCTGCTCCTTTCTGGCTGGGACGGTCAGGGCGATTTCTTGGATCCTATGTGTGGCTCTGGAACTTTTCTAGCCGAAGCCGCAATGATTGCCTGCAATATTCCGGCAAACATCAACCGTAAGGAATTTGCGTTCGAAAAATGGAACGATTGGGACAATGATTTGTTTGACCAAATCATGGATTCCCTGATGAAAAAAATTCGTGAATTTCATTACACCATAAAAGGGTACGACAAAGCACCATCTGCGGTTCAAAAAGCAAAAGACAATATCAAGAACGCTAATTTAGACGAATATATTTCCATTGAAGAACGCAACTTTTTTGATACGGAAAAAATATCACAAGGAAAATTGCACGTAGTTTTTAATCCGCCTTATGATGAGCGATTGGACATTCACATGGAAGAGTTTTACAAAAATATTGGCGACACCTTGAAAAAAAACTATCCAGGCACAAATGCTTGGTTCATTACTGGAAACCTAGAAGCTTTGAAATTTGTTGGATTGAAACCCTCCCGAAAAATCAAACTTTTCAACGCCAGCATCGAAGCCCGATTGGTAAAATACGAAATGTACGAAGGAAGCAAGAGAACGAAGTTCCAGACAGTAGATGATAGTTCCCGATAGCTATCGGGACAGT
>JBIKPM010000019.1:0-14427 GCA_044357435.1 Flavobacterium sp.
TGGCAAAAGGCAAAATTCTGGATGTAGGTTGTGGCGCAGGAAGCCATAGTTTGACTTTGCAAAACGAGAGAAAACTTGACGTCACATCCATAGATATTTCTCCAAATGCAATTGAAGCTTGCCAACTTCGTGGTTTGAAAAAAGCCAAAGTGCAAGATGTAATGACAGTGGAAAACGAAAAATTCGATACCATTTTATTATTGATGAATGGAACGGGGATTTTTGGAACACTAAAGGAAACTCCCCTGTTTTTAGAAAAATTAAAAAGTCTTTTGAACCCAAGCGGTCAAATTCTCATTGACTCCTCGGACATTATCTATATGTTTGACGATGATGATGACGGTGGGAAATGGATTATTGGAAATGGTTATTATGGCGAATTGACATTTACAGTTTCGTACAAAAGTGAAATCGAAGAAACCTTCCCTTGGCTTTATCTTGATTATAATACTTTACAAAATGCGGCTTTTGCCAATGGATTACATTGCGAATTAGTTTTGGAAGGAGGACATTATGATTATTTGGCGATGCTTAGCTTCTAAACAAAAATCAGAAAAATCAAACACTAGCTATTTTTTTGACTTTTCTGATTTTATTTAAGGAACTGCAATCCTTAACGGAAAATAATATTTCACTTTAACCGGTTTACCATCCTTTATAGACGCCTTCCATTTACCATTTGTTGTCTTTAAAACTCTAATTAATTCTTCAGCCGTTCCATAACCTACATTTTCAACTATCTTAAAATCGCCAATACTCCCATCTTCATTAACAACAAAATTAACAAGCACTTTGCCCTTCAAACCTGGCACATCAGGAAGTCTGTAATTCTGCGCTACATATTGATACAATTTTGTCTCTTTAGGAACAGGAACAACATCCTCCTTGATTTTAGCAATTAATAAACTATCACTCTGTTTTGTTTCTTGCCCTAAAGAAATTTGGATAAAACAAATAAAAACTATTAAGAAAAATATTTTATTCATAATTTAAGGAATATTCAAATATTTATGTGTTTGTAAAGATACACGCCATTTTGGATTGTTCATTACGTAATCAACAATAAGCGGTGTTATTTCTTCTTTTTTGCTCCATTCGGGTTGGAGAAATAATATGGCGTCTTTGTTTACTTTTTCGGCTTGTTCTTCAGCGAAAATAAAATCGTGTTTGTTATATATAATCACTTTCAATTCGTGGGCTTTGTCATAAACAGTGTTGGTCGGTAATTTGTTTTTCTTTGGCGAAAGACAAATCCAGTCCCAAGAACCGCTTAGTTCATAAGCGCCCGAAGTTTCGATATGCACTTTCAAGTTTTGTTCTTTTAACTTTTGGGTGAGTAGGGTCATATCCCACATTAGGGGCTCACCTCCCGTAACCACGATAGTATCGGCATATTTAGCCGCATTGGCAACAATCAAATCAATACTTGTGGGCGGATGTAATTCGGCATTCCAGCTTTCCTTGACATCACACCAATGGCAACCCACATCGCAGCCACCGATTCTTATGAAATAAGCCGCTGTTCCGGTATGAAATCCTTCGCCTTGAATGGTGTAGAATTCTTCCATCAAAGGAAGCATGGTGCCTTTATTAACTTCTAGTTGTATTTCTTTTGATAGCATTTCGCAATTTTAAAGGGCAAAGATAGTGAATTTAAAGGGTTGACTTGTTTTCATAAAAAAACCGATAGCTTTTTTGAAACTATCGGTTTTTTTGTGAATTTAAATTCTATTTATTTAAGCAACTTCAATGATTCATTTGCATAATTATTTGTAGGATCCAATGCCAGTGTTTTAGCAAAGTATTCTTTTGCTTTTACAATATCAGTATTGGCATAACTTGCTGCAATTGTGTTATAAGATTCTATAATCTTTTTCATTGTTGTTGGCTTAGCCAATTCTTCCGACCCTTTTTCAGTAACTTTAGCAACATAAGTTTCATAATATATAATTGTCATCGGATCATTGCCCATTAAACTGTTGGTTCTGGCTCTATAAAGATAAGCGTCCTGATATGTTGGCGATGCAACAATTACATTTCCAAAAGCAACATCTGCCTTTTGCAAAGCAATAGGATCTGGTTTCATATCTTTTTTGTTGTTCGCATAATAAATTGACAAACCGTAATAAATATTATCGTCCACATAATTCTTGGACTCTGTATTTATTGTTCCCAATTCAAATATTGACGAGGCTTCTTTATATAATTTTTGTGTAAATAATTTTTTGCCAATTTCATTTAAATCTTCCACTGCCAAAGGCTCCATTTCAATTGATTTTTTGATATCCGTCACGCCTGAATTGAATGCGGTTGGATCAATTGATAGCCCGTCAGCGCTGGTTCCTTTTTTAATTTTGGCCAAGCCTAAATATAAAAAATCTTTTGCAATTATTTTATTGGACGGATTAGAAGTGAAAGCTTCTAATGATTTAATAGCAACGTCAGCGTTACCGTTTTCATAGGCTGAATACCCTAAATAGCGATAAATTCTTGGATTTACTTTGTCTAATTCTACCATTTTATTTGCCTCAATTTCAAGTGCAGCATAATCCTTTACAAGAATAAGAAAGTCAGCATGACGCATTCTGGAGTTTAAGGAATAATCCGTAAGGCTCATGTATTTCTCGTAATAACCTATAGCTGTCGTCATGTACTCTGCGCGTTTTGATGGTTTATTCATCCCCCATTTGTAATAGGTTTCGGCTAATTCTCTATACACTGGTCCATAATTTGGACTTAATGCTATCACCTCATTGTAGGCTTTTAAGGCTTCGTCATACGATTTTGCTCCTTTTAACAAAACCCCTAATTGCATTTTGGCCCGTATTAAGTTACTATCCGCTTGAAAAGCATTTCTATAAGCAGCATAAGCTTCATTCTGATTTTTATCCCCATAATAGGCATCTCCCAAAGCTAGCTGAACTTGAGCGTCCATCGGGTTTACCAATTTAGCCTTGTTTAAAAAAGTAAGGGCTGTTTTATAATCTGGTTTTGAAATATTCATATAAGCTCTCCCGATGTAAATATTCTCTTCTACATCTTTCTTTCTCATATCTTTCGTAGCTAAAGTAAAAAGAGCCTGTGCCGCAGTTGCATTGCCATTATCCAACTCTATTTGACCTAATCCAATATAATTAAATTTGGCGCCCTCTGTCCCAGCTAATCCATTTTGGAAATAGATTTTAGCGGAATCCACAACGCTTTGGGTAAGATAAACATTACCTAAAAGAAATGCTGCCTTTCCGTTTGAAGGTTTGGTTTGAATTATCGATTTTAATATCGATTTTGCTTTTTCAAATTGCTCAGCATCAATTGCCTTTTTTGCCTGATCCATATCTTGACCGAAGCCAAACGTCACTGAAGTTAATAAAGCAACAGTAAAAATCTTAAATTTGTTCATCTATATTATATTAATTTATTTATTTTCATCGTAGACACCACGTCTAACATTAATTCTTCGACCAGGAATTCTTATGGGTAACAATCCAGATTTGAGAATTATTCTTTGTCCAATATCCCCGGCAACGAATGAGGCAAAACCCATTCCCAGACCAGAATATCCCTGACCATTGATAATGTACAAATCACGTGCCAAAGGATATTTACCTTCCGCAATATTGTTTTGGCTTGGTGCGTAATAGTTTTCACCTGAAAGTCCTTTAACACTTAATACATTTACCTTATTGATAAATTCTTTCATTTCCGGCATGGGCTGAAATAACCAATTTACACCAATCACACCAATCATTCCTTTATTTTGGGCAACAAATTTAATCACCTCTTCATTTGTTTTAAACGAATACACTCCATTTTCAGGAATGGATTTAATCCCAGCCAATAAATTCATATAACGAACTGTACTCGAATTTGGATTGTCAAATACCAACCCTCGAATAGAGGAACTTGGCTTGCCTTGCATAAAACCAACTATATTCTTTAAATCGATTAAAGTATCGTTGCTACTTTTATTCGAAATAAAAGCGATGGCATCTGTTGCAAATTTAGTGATTTTTGGGGTGATTTTTTTTTGCTCAAAAATTTTATTTTCCTCAGTAGTTAAATTTCGGGTCAAGACGGCAATAGCAGATTTTTGCTTAAACAAGGAAATTACTGTTTCCGATTCTGATTTCGAAACAAGTTTTATTTTGGCTTCATAATTACTCTCAAAAACGGCAACCTGGTCTTCAATTATTGGCGTTAAGGTTTCATCTACAAAAATGGTTGTAGAACCTTTTAAAATTGATTCTTTATCAGTCTTCTTTTGTTCCTTTTGGTTACACATCACAAACAAAAGACTAAATAAAATTAGGCTATACATTTTAGTTTTTTTATACATCATCATCATTCATTGTTTGAATTAAAAAATCTATAAAATCTTAAGAACGAATAGACAATTAGAACGACACCAAAAGCCATTCTATAGACTGGTTGCATAACTATTGGAAAATTCTTCCAGAATATTATAATTAAACCTAATACAAGATACGCCAAAAAAATCGATATTCCTATAAAGAGAAGAAATCGCTCTTTGAGCGATTTCTTCTGAAAATTATTTAGTGTATTCTTTAACATTATTCCGCAGATTGAAGACTGATTGGCAAACTAAAAGTACATCTAACCTTTTTACCATTTTGCTCACCAGGATTCCATCTTGGAGTGGCCTTAAGCACACGGATAGCTTCTTTTCCAGTTCCATAGCCAATGTCTCTAAGTACTTTAATATCCGTTAGAGAACCATCTTTTTCCACTACAAAAGTAACATACACCTTACCTTTAAGCCCTTCTTCATCCGGCATTTGGTAATTTTTTTGCACAAACGAATAAAATTTTTCTATTCCTCCGGGAAACTCGGGTTTTACTTCAATACCTGCAGTATTGTAAACCGTGTTGTCTTCTTCTACCACTGCTGCAACACCAGTTCCCACTGGCTCAACAGTTAATTCAGCGTCTGGATCTCCTTTTATTGTTTCTTTCCCGATAGTTTTGTCTTTAATATCTTTAATTACAACAATCTCTTCAACTACGTCTTCTGCTTTCGCTACCACTGGTTTTACAAATTTCACCTGATCCACTTTTGGCGGCGGTGGCGGTGGCGGTGGAAGATTTTCTTTTGGCTTCTCTTTTGGAGGCAATTTTACGGTAGTAATTTTTTGATCTAAGGTGGTTTCTTCAGAAGAATCAGGAATCATTCTCAAAATTGTTGGAATACTGACTGCCATGCCAAAAACAAGTGTCCCAATTATAAACGCCCTAATGGTGTTCTTGGTAATTGATTTTCTTAATTCATAAGCACCGTAGTTTTTGTTACGACCCTCGAAAACAATTTCAAGCCATTGATTTTTTAATAAATCTAATTTCATATTTCTTAATTATTAGGTTATCGGGTCATAAGAATAAATCTTATTTTCCTTCTAACAATTTCTTTTCTTCGGGCGAAAAATCATTTACAATAGCATAAGTTGGTACATCTACAATTGCCATTTCATCTAATATATCTACCAAATTACGGTAATTTGATTTTTTACCCGGTTTGATAATCACAATCATTCCATTTTTGGGTTTCCCTTTTGCGGTGGAATAAGCCAAAACGGATGCTTTTCTTGCCAGTAATTCTTTTCGAATTCCTTCCTTTCCGTAAACAAAATCCTTTGGTGCTCCGCCAGCAACAGGAGTTGCTAACAAACCCACGTAACGAACTAACTTATCATTATCCCCCAACAAAATGGTCATCGTTCGATTTTCATCTACTTTAATATCCTTTGGCGCATCCTTAGGGTCATCCTTATCCGGCAAGCCCAAATTCATCGATTGTGGTTTAGACAAAGTAGTGGTGAGCATAAAGAAGGTAATCAATAAGAAAGCCAAATCCACCATAGCAGTTAAATCTACTTTTGAATTTTGTTTCTTGCTTCTTACTTTTTTATCTTTTTTTCCTCCACCGTCGCCTGTATTTAATTCAGCCATTTTAGTGTGTGTTTTTTAATTAAAAATCTTTTCCTCTTAAACCAGTAACCAGACTAAAGCTATTGATTTTTTGATCTTGTAAAATATCCATAACTTTTTTAATAGCTGGATATTCTTCTTTTGCATCTCCTTTTATAGCGATTTGTAATTCCTTGTCATTAATCTCAATATTTGCAATACGGGCATTCTGAACCCATTGCGCTAATTGATTGTCAAGTGAGTCTCTTGGGACACCCGGTTGATTAGCCTTACTTCTCTCAGAGCTTTTCATTTCAATGATACTTTTAAGACCCTCTATAGGCACTCCAAAACCTTCCATTTTGCTAAATTCATCTTTGTCATCATCCGAAAATTCAACTCCATATTTTTGAGCCATTAATTCGAGAGTTCTTTTACGAATTTCCCTTCCTTTCAAATCAAAAAATACTTTTCCTTTTCCAATAGTCAAGGTAGCCAAATCTGTTTCGGGCAATTTGGTTTGTACAGTAGATGCTGGCGTATCCACAGGCAATGCTTCAGGTATTTTGGCCGTGGCGGTCAAAATAAAAAAAGTAAGCAGAAGAAAAGCCACATCACACATAGCCGTCATATCAATAGACGCTGCTTTTTTGGACGTTTTTACAGCCATTAAATTTATATTTAAATTTTCAAGAAACTAACCTTACACTAAGTATAGCGCTATTATCTTAAAAATTATTACTAATTATTTTTTTGTACCTCTGTAGTGTCTATAAGTATTCACGATTGTAGAACCAGCCTCATCGATAGAATAAGTCAAGGTGTCAATTTTTGAAGTGAAAAAGTTGTAAACTACAATTGCTAATGCAGAAGTTGAGATTCCTGTTGCAGTATTGATAAGTGCTTCAGAAATACCATTTGCCAACATCGCTTGGTCAGGAGTTCCTGAACTAGCCAAAGCACCAAATGCTTTAATCATACCCGTTACCGTTCCTAATAATCCCGCAAGAGTTCCTAAAGATACTAAAGTAGAAAGAATAGTCATATGTTTTTCTAACATTGGCATTTCAAGTGAAGTAGCTTCTTCAATTTCTTTATGGATAGTTTCAGATGCGGCTTCGCTATCTAAACCCTCTTTTTTTACATCTTGGTATTTAACTAAAGCAGATCTAATTGCATTTGCAACTGAACCTTGTTGTTTGTCACAAGAAGAAATTGCCCCTTCAATATCACCTGTAGTGATGCTTGATTGTACATTTTTCATGAAAAGATCAAGATTTCCCTTACCTGCTGCTTTAGAAATTACAGAAAAACGTTCGAATGAAAAAACAATCACCATTAAAAGCAATCCCATCAAAACTGGTACAATAGGACCTCCTTTGTAAACCATTGCTAAATAATTCCCTGGAAGTGGATGGCCAGTATTAACCCCTCCTTCAAAATTCGCACCATCACCCATTATGAATGTCCAAATTAACCATCCTGCAAAAATACAAGATACAATGATTATTCCTGAAATCATTCCTCCTAAACCTGAACCACCTTCTTTTTTAACGTTTGTCATTTTCTTAAATTTTAATAGTTGTAAATAATTTATTTTTAGTTGTAATATTATTGTTGGACAGCAAATTTAATTTTTTAGTTGAAATAAAAAAACTTTTTTATATTTTTAAATTGTTAATAATAACAAAAACGTTTTCGATGTTATTTTATTGTGTTAAAAACAGTGGTGTTAATCCACTGCTAACCATCCTGAGCCCAATGTCAATAACATTTTTTAGACTTACAAATTGATTTTTTAAACTTTAAGGAGCAATGCTCTTAAAAAAGTGTTTTTTTTAATTTATCCGTATCTTGCATAGGCTTTGAATTAGAAATTATAATCTAATAAAACGAACGGATTAACAATAAAATTGATTTAAATTTTAAATGTACACAAGAAAAGATAAATATGAAAAATTTAATTTTTACACTAATTGGATTTGGCTTATTGATTAGTTGCAGTCCAAAAACCGAAACAAAAAATCTTGTTCCCTTAAAAGAGCAAGTAGTCAAGGCTGAAGACGACTTCAAAAACCTTTCCCAATCCAAAGGTATTGCGGGAGCTTTTTACACTTTTGCGGATGATAATGCTGTCATAAAACGTGAAAATGACACACTTATTCGCGGAAAAGAAAATATCAAAAAATATTACAGCAATCCGAAATTCAAAAAGGCTTCCGTAACATGGAAACCTGATTTTGTAGAGGTCTCCAAAGACGGAGAAATGGCTTTTACTTATGGAGAATACATTTGGACCGTTACCGATTCCTTAGGGAATAAGCAAGATTTTAAGGGCGTATTTCACACCGTTTGGAAAAGACAAAAGGAAGGTTCCTGGAAATATGTTTGGGATTAATTTCATCCTAAACTTAAATGAAATCGCGTTCTATGACGCAATGGTATCAATTATTTATTTTATCGGTATGAAAACCAGTTTTGTAGAAGTCCTGATAATTTCTTCTTTGTTCAATTTCATTTTTCTGAATTTTCCGGCATTGTACATTTCTGCCTGATTATTGTAGTGCTTGCTGAACGGATTACCGGATTGCCCTGTTGGCAAAATACTCTCGCTGTTTTCTATATCCGAAAAATCGATAACTCTTCGGGTTGATGGCCCGCCTTTGACGGCATATTCCCCACTGTCTGTAAAATCAAAAAACAGATTATTAATCACTTCGGTTGAACCCGGAACATTAAAAGGACCGACGTTAAAAATACCTCCCAACGCAGCCACTTGTCCTAAAGGATGCTGGTGTTCCAAGGTGTGAACCCTATTCCAAGTCCAAGAATTCACCTCTTTTTCCAATTGATTCTCGAGTGCCGTAATCCCTTCGTGAAAAGATTTGTTTAGAATTGCCGCCCTTGTTTCCTTTTTGTTTTTTGTGGTGACATCATCCCACCAAACCGAATTATCGTTTTTGCTTTGTGGTTCAATAATTTGTTTGACAATATGCGTGGTCAAAAGCATTTTAAAATCAGCTTCTCCCAACTCGTCCTGAAAGGTATTTTTTAAATACTTATAAATCCATTTCTGATAAATAGTTGGTGCAAGATCCTTTAAATCATTCGAACCATTCCATTTTTTAAGGATTTCGACTGCTTGTTTTTCATTACTGGAAAGGGATTTTATATCCAATGCCGAAATCAAGTTTATTGCCACACTTGGCGTAACCGATGACGTATTATCATTTATCATCTGGCCTACCTCATCTTTTGTCCAATTGTTTTTGGGCTCCAATAATCCCGAAATTCTTTTGGCTCGATCTTGAGGCAAATAATATCCGGGATACAAATATCCGTCAACCGCTTCGGGTTGATTATTGGCGGAATAAATATAATTCCAGCTCGGGTTTATGGCGTGCGGATTTTTCGAAAAATTCAGAAATTCTTTTTTGTCATCAATGCCATTTGTTCCATTCAGAATAAAATTTGTATTGACTGATTTATCTAATTTATATAATTTTCCGGAAGTATTCCAGGCAATATTTCCTTTGGCATCACCATACATTATGTTCAGTCCCGGTGCAGCAATCAAGGAAACCCCTTTTCTAAAATCTTCCAAATTCTTCGAATGTGAAATCGAATAAACAGCTTCCAGCATTTGATTGTTCTGCTGGGTGTAAATCCAACAGATAGATACCGGTTTTGATTCTTTAATTCCGTCTAAAAAGCCATTCATAACTGGTCCATGTTGGGTTTCTCGAACTTCCAAAACTACGTCAGTACTGTCTTTCACCTTAATGGTTTCCTTTCGGGTTTTATAATCTTGGAATCCGTTTGCGATTTTGTATTGGCTTTTGTTGTTTGGATTTTCTTCTTCTTGAAACAGATCGATATCATCATTTTCGAACATCGTCAATCCATAAGCATAATCGCGATTGTGTGCCAAAAGCGGAAATGGGGTGCCAGCCAAATAATACCCATAAATTTCATAATCAGGCACTACTATATGGGCTTCGTACCAAGTGCAAGGCTGCGAAAAAGCAATATGAGGATCATTGGCAAAAATAACTTTACCGTTTTTAGTCTTACTTGGCGCAATCACCCAGCTGTTGCTTCCAATGAAAGCCGGCACTTGTGCATTTTCCAGCAAATCTGTGACTGATTTTGAGATTTCGGCATATTCAACGGCTTTTCCGTCAAAAATTTTGATTTGGGTAGTTCCCAAAGAACCGTCTAAACCAAAATCTTTTAAATAATCGGCACCCAATTTATCCCTAATATCAGTCATCAACGGATCAGTTTTTTGTGCCATCGCAAAACTAAAAGCCATATAACCAAAGACATTATAGACGTCTTTTATGGTGAATTTTTCTTTTTTTATTCCCAATATTTGGAACTCGATTGGCGTTTTCCCTTCTTCCATATATTGGTTTACGCCATCAATATAAGCTAAGGTGAGTTGATACGCTTGGGAGTTTTTGTCCAATTTAGCAATTGCCTTTTCGGAATTTTCGTTGATTCCCAAACCTGCAAAAAAGGCGTCGGTCTTCAACACTTTCGAACCAAACATTTCTGATAATCTGCCCGGAGCAATTCGTCGCATCAATTCCATTTGCCACAAACGATCTTGTGCATGAACATAACCCAAAGCCGTCATAGCATCTTTCTGGGAATTCGCATAAATATGCGGCACCCCAAAGTCGTCAAAATAGACGGTAGTTTCCTTCTGAATGTTCTTGAGTTTTAGTTTTCCTTCATAAGTGGGTTTCAGGTAAAAAACATAACCCACTAATGCAATGGCAAGAATGACTATTAAGGATAGTAAAACAAGAAGACTCTTTTTTAATTTTTTCATTTTAAACAAATTGGAGAAACAAATATATAAGATTTATAAGTTATTTTAAATCGCTTATTTTCAACTATTTTGAAATTAATATTGTAAAATTAAAATATTTTTATTCAATTCAAACCATGTTTGGTTAGTCAAAAGTATCTTTGCCACAAATAAAAAAAGATGAAACATATCTCGAAGGAAAATATTTCCAAAATGGAAAAAATAGAGCGGTTGAATTTAATCAATTCTTGCACCGGTTATAAATCGGCAAATCTAATTGCCACAAAATCGGTGGACGGCAAACCGAACGTGGCTATTTTTAGCAGTATCACCCATTTGGGAAGCGAACCTGCATTAATTGGATTCATTATGCGTCCAACAACGGTTCCTAGAGATACTTATAAAAACATCAGGGAAACCGGGTTTTTTACCGTGAATCACATTACGGTTGATATGATTGCAGATGCGCATCACACATCTGCAAATTACGAATTGGGTATTTCAGAATTTGACAAAACAAACCTAGAAGAAGAATACAAGGATGGCATTGAAATCCCCTTTGTAAAAGGAAGCCCTGTTCAGTTGTATTGCAAATATGTGAATGAATATTACATCAAAGAAAACGACACTATTCATATTATAGCTTCAATTGAAAACCTGTTTTTTGATGAAAACCTGCAACACGAGGATGGCTGGTTGCAAATTGATAAAGGTAATGTTATTGCTTTGAATGGACTCGATGGCTATTGTTTGCCAAAGTTGGTGGATCGTTTTCAATATGCCAGAAAAGATACGCCTTCAAAATCATTTTTCACAAAATAAAAAATCTCGCCATTGCTGACGAGATTTAGAATCCTCACCCCAGCCCTCTCCAAAGGAGAGGGAGGAGGAAATATGTTTTTAGATGATTAACATCGCATCACCGTAAGAATAGAATTTGTATTGTTCCTTGATAGCTTCGTCGTATGCTCTTTTCATTAAATCGTGTCCGCAAAAAGCGGAAATCATCATTAATAAAGTTGATTTTGGTGTGTGGAAATTTGTAATCATACACGTTGCCAAGCTGAAATCGTGAGGAGGGAAAACAAATTTATTGGTCCAACCTTCGAAGGGATTCAGTGTTCTTTGTGAAGAAACAGAACTTTCAATGGCACGCATAGAAGTGGTTCCAACGGCACAAATGCGTCTTCTGCTTGCTTTTGCATTATTGACAATATCACAGGCTTCTTGGGTAATTTTTAACTCCTCAGAATCCATTTTGTGTTTTGATAAATCTTCAACCTCAACTGGGTTAAAAGTCCCTAAACCTACGTGAAGCGTCACTTCGGCAAATTTCACCCCTTTGATTTCCAGTTTTTTCAACAGATGCTTAGAAAAATGCAAGCCTGCGGTTGGCGCTGCAACAGCTCCTTCTTCTTTGGCATAAATTGTTTGGTAACGATCAGCATCTTCTGGAGTTACTTCCCTGTTGATGTATTTTGGAATTGGGGTTTCGCCAAGTTCAGTCAATTTATTTCTGAATTCTTCATATGAACCGTCATATAAAAAACGTAATGTTCTTCCGCGTGAAGTTGTATTGTCAATTACTTCGGCAACTAATGAATCGTCATCGCCAAAATACAATTTGTTTCCAATTCTAATTTTACGTGCTGGATCGACTAATACATCCCAAAGACGTTGTTCTGCATTCAATTCTCTAAGTAAAAAAACTTCGATTCTCGCTCCTGTTTTTTCTTTATTTCCGTATAAACGAGCCGGGAAAACTTTAGTATTATTTAGAATTAAGACATCGCCTTCATCAAAATAATCAATAACATCCTTAAATGTTTTGTGCTCTATAGTTTGTTTTTTACGGTCAATAACCATTAAACGAGATTCATCCCTATTTTCGGCTGGGTATTCTGCAAGAAGTTCTTTTGGTAAATTGAATTGAAAATGTGATAATTTCATCTTTTAAGTTTAGAAGTTTATAAGCTTATAAGTTTAGTTTTACTAAATTTTTAAACGCTTGCAAATATACGATTATGAGATAGGCGTTGTCAAGTGTTTGGGCGTTTATTTTTCTTTTTTATATTTGCAAAAAATAAATTCGGGATGTAGCGCAGTCAGGTAGCGTACTAGCATGGGGTGCTAGGGGTCGCTGGTTCGAATCCAGTCATCCCGACTTTTTTTTTAAAATCTAAATACTTTCAATACCAAAACCAAGTGTTTTTAAATCTTCCCAAAAATCAGGATACGATTTTGAAACAACTTCGGCATTCTCAATGATTATTGGGACTTTTAATGCCAAAGGCGCAAATGCCATTGCCATTCTATGGTCGTTGTAAGTGGCAATTTTTATGTTCGGATTAATATCTTTTGTGGCGATAAGCGTTAAACTATCGTTCGTTACCGAAATATTGGCGCCGAGTTTTGTCATTTCGATTCGAAGCGCTTCCAGCCTATCGGTTTCTTTAATTTTTAAAGTATGAAGTCCAGTCAAATGACAACCGATTCCTAATCCAAGACAAGTTACAACGATAGTTTGGGCAATATCTGGCGTGTTATTCAAGTCCAGATTTAAAGTTTTAAGTTCGAAGTTGGCTTGTTTGACCAAAGTCATTTTGTTCTCTTCGAAATGTGTTTCCACCCCCATTTTTGCATAAATATCGACCAAAGCTGAATCGCCTTGCAAACTGGTTTCTTTGTAACTGCTCAATGAAATGGACGCTTCATTGGATAAAGCGGCCAAACTAAAAAAGTAGGATGCCGAACTCCAATCGGATTCAACGGTCATTACTTTCGATTCTACTTCTTGCTTTGGATATACTTTTATTGTATTTCCTTCAAAACTAGTTTGAATATTTAAATCATTCAGCAATGCCAATGTCATTTTGATATAAGGAATGGAGGTAATTTCTCCCACCAAGGTAATTTCGATGCCATTTTCTAATTTTGGGGCAATTAACAACAAAGCGGAAATGTATTGACTGCTTACATTTGCCGGAATATTGACTTTGTTAGCCGTAATTTTTTGTCCTTTAATTCGAATTGGCGGATAGCCTTCTTCATTTTCATAGGAAATTTGCGCACCCAATTGTTGTAATGCCTCAACCAAAACTTTTATGGGCCTTTCTTTCATTCTTGGCGAACCCGTCAAAACCACTTCGCGACCTTCGTTTACGGCAAAATAAGCCGTAAGAAAACGCATTGCTGTTCCCGCATGATGAATATCCACTATTTCTTCGTTCCCTTTCAAAGCTTTTTGCATTACCTCACTGTCATCAGAATTGGAAGTATTGGCCAAAGTAATATTCGGAAATAAAGCTTGCAACAACAATAGTCGGTTGGTTTCACTTTTAGAGCCAGTTATTGAGATTGCAGATTGCAGATTGCAGATTGCAGATTGTAGTTGTAAATTCATTTTAGCTTGGTTAGTTCGTAACTGGCGGCAAATTTATTTTAAAAAAAGCATACACCAAAGTTTTACCTTGTAATCTGGTTATTTTAATTTCTCATTGTTCTTGTGACGGTCTTTATCCCGAACCGATTTCAAGTCCATTTTTTTGTCGAAAGCGGCTTGCAAATCGATTCCGGTTTGGTTGGCCAAACATAAGACCACAAAAATCACATCGGCTAGTTCTTCGCCAAGATCTTTGTTTTTATCTGATTCTTTTTCGGATTGTTCGCCGTAACGACGGGCGATG
>JBIKPM010000163.1:0-5298 GCA_044357435.1 Flavobacterium sp.
CCAAGAAAAATTTATGGTTTTAAAACACCAAATTATCTTTTTTCTAAATATATTCGCGATAATAAACTTGCATTTAGTTGTTGAATCTACCTTATTGTGAAATTAATTAACATTTCCAATTTATTTAATACATTTGATTTTCTTATAAAGAAACCATTAAAACTTTTCTCGTTTAAGCGAAAATTAATTTATTTTTTTTATTTGAAAAAAAATTTGATTAAACTGAGTAAGTTCTCTTTTGAAAGGAAAGATAAATCGTTTTTTATGTGGTTATGATTGTATTTTAAACCCAATTACTTCTAAAATTAGTTTGACTAATAATTACAAAAATTATCTATTTTCGAATCTTAATTCCATAAACCGTGAAAACAAAAACAAAAAAACGATATGCTTTACTCATTTTTAGTGTAAGTTTATCTTCTGCCTATGCACAACAAGTAATTACCACTGATGGCGGGCAATTTACTAGTATCAACAAAACGGGAAATATAAATTACACAGTAGGACAATTAGTAAATAAAATTACTACATCCTCTACAGGAAGTTTATCGGAAGGGGTACAACAACCGTTTGAGATTTCAGTTGTTTTGGGCTTAGAAGAATCAACTGAAGTTGATTTAAATTTCCTCGTTTATCCTAATCCGTCTTCAGGATATTTAATTTTATCAACAGGAAAAGCTACAATCGAAAATATGCATTATCAACTTTATAGCCTGAATGGACAACTTCTTGAAACCAAAAAAATTGAAACAAACGAAACAAAAATTAATATTACTAATTTAGAAAATTCAATTTATTTTTTAAAAATAAATCAAAATAACAAAGAAATCAAAATATTTAAACTTCTTAAAAAATAAACTTTATGAAAAAAGTAATCCTAATTTTAACAGTGGTTTTTTCACTAAATTTTTATGCTCAAGCACCAATAACCACTCAGAAATTGACGTATCAAGCAGTAGTAAGAGGTCAAAGCAATTTCTTACAAATAAATACCGCAATTAATGTAAAAGTTTCTTTAATTCACGGCGAACCAAATGGAATAGCTTCATATATAGAAACTCATAAACCAGTAACTAATGATAACGGATTATTTACCATAAAAATCGGAGGTGGTACTATTTTATCTGGTTCTTATGATGATTTTAAATGGCAAGAAGGCCCAGTATTCTTAAAAACCGAAATCGACTTTAAAGATCAATGGAATATTGACTTTAATTTTGTCAATACAAGCGAATTACTGAGCGTACCTTACGCTAACTACTCCCATAAAAGCGGAAGTCTAATAGGAGACGCTTATGATTTTGTAGGCGTATACAAGGGTGATCAAGAGATTTTTTACGGGTATGTATTTATTACCTATGTCGGTTCGGATAAAGTAATGTTTACATATAGTAATCCCGATAATATCATTGGTGAAACAGGTGGTGAGATAGATTACAATAGTGGATTGGCTAGACCTGCTTATGGAAAAATAGTCGGTAACAAAATCACTATTTATGATGAGGATGGAGAAGTCCTTGTAGGAACAAAAATAGGGAACACGATTACCTTTGATATACCAGACGAGGATCCACTTTTATTAGTAAAACAGGAATAAAAACCTGTAGTGATATATTTATAATTCAAAAATCTATCGGGTTTTTTTAATTATAACTATTCTACAAATCAAATCCAATTTTAACTCCTAATTTATTAGCAATAATAATGGTGATTCGTTGTTTGAGTTCAGGGATTTTTATACTTTCTATAACGGCATTAGAAAAAGCATACATCAATAATGCTTTGGCTTCTTTTTTCGGTATGCCACGGGCTTGCATATAGAACATGGCGGTTTCATCTAATTGCCCAACGGTACAACCGTGGGAACATTTTACATCGTCGGCAAAAATCTCCAATTGTGGTTTGGCATTTATCGTTGCTTTATCGCCTAGCAAAATATTGTTGCTTTTTTGGAATGCGTTGGTTTTTTGGGCGTCTTTTTCTACATATACTTTTCCGTTGAAAACACCTATAGAGCGATCAGAAAATATCCCTTTGTAATCTTGGAAGCTTTCACAATTTGGTGCAGCGTGATGAACTAATGTATAATGATCCACGTGTTGCTTGTCTCCAATAATCGTGATTCCGTTTAAGGTGCTGGTCAATCGTTCTCCAAAATGATAGAAGTTCAGGTTGTTTCTCGTCAAATTTCCTCCAAAAGAAAAGGTTTGAACATATACATGACTTTCTTGTTTTTGGGAAACATACGTATTGTCAATTAGATTGGCGGAGAGATTGTCGTTTTGGATTTTATAGTAGTCGACAATGGCGCGTTTCTGTGCAAAAATCTCGGTAACCGAATTGGTCAAAACCGGATTTTCATTCAAACTTTGGTGTCTCTCAATGATTTGAACGTGTGAATTTTCGCCAACAATTACCAAATTTCTCGGTTGTACCAAAAGTGCCGCTTCGGTGCCTGTTGAAAAATACATAATCTCGATTGGTTTTCGGGCCACGGTACTTTTCGGGATGTTGATGTACGCTCCTTCATTGGCGAAAGCCGTATTTAACGAAGTCAGACTCTCGTCCTTGCTGGCAATTTTGTTGAAATAAGTATCAATTACCATTTTATATTTTGGCTTGTTCAATGCCGATGACATCAAGCATACATCGATTCCTTCGTGAGTGGTGGAAGACAAATGGGAACTAAATACACCATCAATAAAGACTACTTTGTAAGTATCAATTTCGTGGATGAAATATTTTTTTACATCCTTGAATTCTATTGTATTTTCGTTTTTTGGAAATACGCTAAAGTCATTTTTCAAGATGGCATTTAGCGAAGTATATTTCCAGGATTCCTCTTTTTTGGTTGGGAACCCTTTGTTTTCAAAGTTTTTTATGGCCGAAGTTCTCACATCGTGAAGTTCTGAATGAACATCAATTTGCTCTTCAAAAGCCATAAAAGACGACAATAATTTTTCTTTTAATTCCATATTCTTTATTGTTTAAAGTTTAAGGTTTAAAAGTTTAAAGTTATCGTGCTAACTTTAAACTTTAGACTTTAAACAAATTTTATGCTTCTTGTTCCAGTTTAATCCAGTCGTATCCTTTTTCTTCAAGCTCGTGAGCCAATTCCTTTGTGCCGGATTTTACTATTTTTCCATTGTACAATACGTGAACAAAATCAGGAACGATGTAATCCAACAATCTTTGATAATGCGTGATAACCACGATAGCATTTTTGTCACTTTTCAATTTGTTGACTCCATTGGCAACAATACGCAAGGCATCAATGTCAAGACCAGAATCGGTTTCGTCAAGGATGGCCAATTTTGGTTCCAACATTGCCATTTGGAAAATCTCGTTACGTTTTTTTTCTCCACCAGAAAAGCCTTCATTCAAAGAACGGGACAAAAACTTGCGATCAATTTCTAACAATTCAGATTTTTCACGAATGAATTTCAGCATTTCGTTGGCTGGCATTTCCTCTAAACCATTTGCTTTACGAGTTTCGTTGATGGCTGTTCTCATAAAGTTCGTTACCGAAACCCCTGGAATCTCAACAGGATATTGAAACGAAAGGAAAACGCCTTTGTGTGCTCTTTCCTCTGGCGCCAATTCCGAAAGGTCTTCACCATCTAATGAAATTTCACCCTCAGTAACTTCGTAATTTTCGTTTCCGGCAATGATTGAAGCAAGCGTACTCTTTCCGGCACCGTTTGGCCCCATAATAGCGTGAACTTCTCCCGCTTTTACTTCAAGGTTGATTCCTTTTAATATTTCTTTGTCTCCGATGGAGGCATGTAAATTTTTTATTGATAACATTTTTCGAATGTGTTTTATACTTTGTTTATGATTAACCTACTGAACCTTCAAGTGAAATTTCCAATAATTTCTGTGCTTCAACCGCAAATTCCATTGGTAATTTATTCAAAACATCTTTACTGAAACCGTTTACGATTAAAGCGATTGCTTTCTCTGTTGGAATCCCACGTTGGTTGCAATAGAAAACTTGGTCTTCGCCAATTTTACTCGTTGTGGCTTCGTGTTCTATCTTGGCCGATGGATTTTTGCTTTCGATGTATGGAAAAGTGTGTGCTCCGCAATTGTTCCCCATTAACAAGGAATCACACTGCGAAAAATTCCTTGCATTGTCTGCATTTGGACCAATTTTCACCAATCCACGGTAGCTATTTTGTGATTTTCCGGCGGAAATACCTTTGGAAATAATGGTTGATTTTGTGTTTTTGCCAATGTGGATCATTTTGGTTCCAGTATCGGCTTGTTGGAAATTATTGGTTACAGCAATCGAATAAAATTCGCCAACTGAATTGTCCCCTTTCAAGATGCATGATGGATATTTCCAGGTCACGGCAGAACCTGTTTCGACTTGCGTCCACGAGATTTTGGCGTTTTTCTCGCACAATCCTCTTTTGGTCACAAAGTTAAAAACTCCCCCTTTTCCTTCCTTGTTTCCGGGATACCAGTTTTGAACGGTCGAATATTTGATTTCGGCATCGTCCATGGCAATCAATTCTACCACAGCGGCATGCAATTGATTTTCATCTCGACTTGGAGCGGTACAACCTTCCAAATAACTTACATAACTACCTTCATCGGCAATCAATAATGTTCTTTCAAATTGTCCGGTTCCAGCTTGATTAATTCTAAAGTAAGTTGACAATTCCATTGGGCATTTTACCCCTTTTGGAATGTAACAGAAACTTCCATCAGAGAAAACCGCTGAATTTAATGCGGCATAAAAGTTGTCTTTTTGAGGGACAACCGTGCCTAAATGTTTACGAACCAATTCAGGATGTTCTTTGATAGCTTCGGAAATACTCATAAAAATAATTCCTTTTTCGCCCAAGGTTTTCTTGAAAGTAGTTGCTACCGAAACAGAATCGACCACAATATCCATAGCAACATTGTTCATCATTTTTTGCTCATCGACAGAGATCCCCAACTTTTTGTACATTTCCAAAAGTTCTGGATCGACATCGTCCAATGTTTTGTTAGGGTCAACCGCTTTTGGAGCTGAATAATAGGAAATGGCCTGAAAATCAGGTTTAGTATAATGCACATTGGCCCATTCCGGTTCAATCATTTTTTCCCAGGCACGAAAAGCCTCGATGCGCCAATCGGTCATCCACTGAGGTTCTTCTTTTCGCAAAGAAATGGCACGAACAATATCCTCGTTCAAGCCAACAGGGAAAGTATCCGATTCTAAATCAGTATAAAATCCGTACTCGTATTCTTTGGTTTCGAGTTCAACTCTTAAATGGTCCTCGGTATATTTTGACATAATTTAAGTTT
>JBIKPM010000164.1:0-5287 GCA_044357435.1 Flavobacterium sp.
AAATAGAAAATCTTACGGATTCTAATACTTTTATTGAAAAAGAAGTTACCCTACAAGGTAATAGCTCTTGGGAAGAAGTAACAATAGATTTTAGTGATATTGATGTATCAAAGACGTATCAAAAATTAGTATGGTTTTTTGATTTTGGCACAGTTGGTAATGGAGGCTCTAACTGGACATTCTATGTTGATAATATTGATTTACAAAGTGATGATCCTTTTAATGATGGCTTATTAACTAATGGTAATTTTGAATCAGGAAGTGCCTCTTGGATTGTGGGAGTAGATAATAATTCTCCAGTAAGTGTAGAAACCAATTCAGGAAACACCTATTATTCCACAAATGTTGCTACTGCAGGAAACCCTTGGGATGTGAACATGAGTCAAAAAGTTGAAATCATTCAAGGATTGACTTATACACTAACTTTCGATGCTTGGTCAAATACAAACAGATCTATTATATCAGGTATAGGTTTAAGTGCTGGTCCATGGTCAAGTGCCACGCAATCAGTAAATATTACAACTACTAGAACTACTTATACTTTAACTCTAGCAGCAACAGGTTTTGGGGCAAGTAATGCCCGTGTGATTTTCGATATGGGAGCTGCTGCGGGATCTGTTAACATAGATAATGTTTCTTTGACCACTAACTAAATAGTAATAATTAAAAGTTAATCATGAAAAATATAAAATATAAATTAGGAATATTTCTATCGTTGACGTTATTATTTAGTAGTTGTCAAGATGATGAAGGAGAAGTTGGCAATATTATAGCGCCATCTAATGTTACAATTTCTTATGAAATTGTTGGAGCCAATGCTTCTAATCCAAATGGTGATGGCACAGGTGTTGTAAATTTTAGAACTACCTCAGATAATAATGTCATAACCTACAGATACGATTTCGGCGACAATACAGACGTTAAAGCAGCGTCATCTGGAGTTATTTCGCATCAGTTTAGTTTAACGGGGTTAAACACGTATTCTGTGACTGTAATGGCTTCAGGTAAAGGCGGGATTACCACTACCTCAACGGTAAATATTGATGTTTTTAGCTCTTTTGAAGACGAAGAAGCTAAAGAGTTTTTAACCGGTGGAGCAGGTAATAACAAAACATGGTATTGGGCAGCAGATAAACCAATAAACATTGGTTTAGGTCCAAATACCGTACAGCCGGGGGGTGAGCATACTTGGCCACAATGGTTTAGATCAGATCCTTGGCATTCAGACAAACTTTGTATGTATGATGCGGAGTTTGTCTTCACTCAATCGGTAGATGGTGATGTAACTTTTGAACAGTTAAAGGATATAGCATATATCCCAGGTGATTACGCTGCTTCTATAGGAGTAGCTGCTAACACATGTCATGGACTTGATGTTGTTCCAAGCCTTAATGGTGTAAAAAAGGTAAGTTTTGCTCCTTCAAATTCTATTGCAACACTTGACGGTAATGATCCTGCTTATAGAGGAACGACAATAAATTTTTCAGACGATGGTTTCATGTGCTGGTATGTTGGAAAAACATCAAGTAAATTAGAAATCATTCAAATAACGAATAGTACTTTAAAAGTAAGAATTGAAGAAGGACCTCGAGCTTGGTATTGTTATTTTCAGACACAAAAGCCAATTCAGAATTAGGGAGTTTAATAAAATAAGGAGCATGATAAATGCTCCTTATTTTATATAAAACTGTTAATATTGCCCTTTGGGTATAACTAGTTTTAAAGATAATTTTTTTCAGTTTGACTAATTCGCTAGGGCGAATTGTATCGAGAAAAATATAAAATTTTATGATTGCATCAAGTTTACCAACCAATCAAAAGTTTTTTATAATAATGAACTGTTCGATGGGAGGGAACTTCGGCGGAGCAATAGATTCTAATTTTGCTTCTTCTATTTTTGAAATTGATTACGTTAGAGTATATAATTAATTTTTTTTTCTTACCTAAAAACAGTAATTAAAATGAATTGAATCAAAAACACTTCTGAATTATATTCCTTTGTTTATAATAATTCAGCCACTACAAAGGTACTTCCGCCAATAAAAATGAAATCATTTTTTGTAGCGTTTATCTTGGATTTATTATAGGCACCTCCAACAGACGGATGAGTGTCGCCAAAAAGATAATATCCTAATGCTTTTTCTTGTAAAATCGTAGCGTCTAATCCGCGAGGAATATTGGGTTTGCAGAAATAATAAATGGCATTAGTTGGGAATAATGGTAAAATTTCATCTAAGTCTTTGTCGTTTACCATGCCTAATACAATGTGTAAAGTGTCAAATTTTTCTTTTTGAATTTGCTTCATGACAATTTCCAAACCATTTTTGTTGTGCGCCGTATCACAAATAATTTTCGGAAATTCCCCTAGTTGCTGCCATCTTCCTTCAAGTCCCGTGTTTTTTATAACATTCAATAAACCCGATTTAATATTGGTTTCAGAAATTTTAAATTCCTTTTGAGAGTTGAGTATTGTGATGGTTTGAACCACCGTTTTTTTGTTGTGTGCTTGATAATCACCAACTAAGTCAGAAGGATAGGTTTCTTGAATAAAATTGGAGGCAAAATAGATTTCAGAATGAGTTTCCTTGGCTTTAGCCAAGAAAACTGGTTTTGTTTCGGGGGTATATTCTCCAATTACAACTGGAATTCCTGGTTTGATGATCCCTGCTTTTTCAAATGCGATGGCTTCGAGAGTGTTTCCCAGAAATTGGGTATGGTCTAATCCAATATTTGTGATAACTGAAACAAGAGGTGTAATGATGTTGGTAGCGTCTAATCTTCCTCCCATTCCCACTTCGATAATGGCAATATCCACTTTCTCTTTGGCAAAATATTCGAAAGCCAAACCTACCGTCATTTCGAAGAAACTCATGTCATTGGCTTCAAAAAAAGCTTTGTTTGTATTGATGAATTCACACACAAATTCTTCCGAAATTTTGATTCCATTAATTTTAATGCGTTCCCTGTAATCTTTTAAATGTGGCGAGGTGTATAAACCCACGTTATAGCCAGCTTCCTGAAATATGGATGCCAACATATGCGATGTGGAACCTTTGCCGTTGGTTCCTGCAACGTGAATGCATTTGATTTTTTTTTGGGGGCTATCAAGATGGTTTGCCAATAAATAGGCATTGGTCAAATCTTTTTTATATGCCGAAGCACCCTGAAGTTGGTACATCGGAAGTTGGTTAAACATCCAGTTTATGGTTTCTTGATAGTTCATTTATGGAATACTATTGACAAATGGTTTATTGTGTCAATTTGAAATTATAGATGATTTTCCCTATTTGTTTGTCTGGTGCTGTATTGTCTGACTGCCATTTCGTGTTCATTGCGGCTATTCTGGCTTGGTCCAAGAGGCATTTTGCAGTATTGTCAGTTCCTTTTACTCCTGGATTTGCGCTAATAACTGTTCCATTTCTGTCAACGGCAATTTGCACCACAACGGTTCCTTGTTCGTTGCAAAGATATTTTGGTGAAGGCTTGCTGACTGCTTTTCTATTGCCTAGTTGATAATTTCCTGTTCCTGTGCCACTTCCTGAACCATTTCCATAGCCACTGCCAGTGCCTAGTCCTGTTCCTGATCCATTTCCGCCACCAGTTCCAGTTCCTGAACCACCACCGCCATTATAACCTTTAGCATTTGGATCTCCATTAATTTTTCCTTTGTTTCCACCAGTTTTATCATTTCCGTCACCTGATTTATTGGATCCGTTCATTATGCTGGATAATGCGTCTGAGGTGGATTTTGAGGGTTTTAGAACTTCTTTAACAATTGGTTTAGCAGTTATTACTTTTTCGGTATTTTTTGTCTGTGAAATCACCGGTGCTTCGGTGGTTTCTTGTGTCAAAACTTTTTCTACTTTCGAAACTGTTTTAACTGGAACCACTTTTGCTATTGGAACCGATAGATTTTTGGATTGGTAGTTTTTGCCTGAACCCACTTCGCTATTTCCAAAATTTATGGCAATTTCCCCGCCACCGCCACCGCCTTCAAGTTCTGCCGGAATGGGGTCGACGGTCAGTTTTAAAAACAGCAATAACAAGAACAGCAGAATGAAAAATGCTGTTGTTAGGGCAAATGATTTTTTTTCGTGTTCGGTTTCTAAAACTTTCATTCGGATGCTATTTTGGACTTACAGCCAAAACTATTTTGAATTTATTTCTATAAGCAATATCCATTACACTCACCGCTCTTTCTATGGGCACACCTTCCTCGACGTGTAAAAGTATCGTTGGGTCGGCTTGATTGGCAAGCATCGTTTTTAGTTTTTCTTCCAATGTGTTTTCGGCAAATTTATCTTTGTCAATAAAGTATTCCAATTTACTGTTGACGCTTACCGAAACATTTTTTACCTCATCAGATTTACCGGATGATTTTGGCAAAACCAGATCCAAGGCATTATTGGACACGATAGTTGTTGATGCTATCATAAAAAAGATGAGCAACAAAAACACGATGTCGGTCATGGACGACATATTGAATTCAGCCGAGACTTTATTTCTTCCTCTTAAATTCATCAGACTAGGTTGGTTCGTTTAACAAATCAAGGAATTCAACTACATTGGCTTCCATTTGGTTTACAATCTTGTCGGTTTTGGTAACCAAGTGGTTGTATCCCACATAAGCAACAATTCCCACAATTAAACCAACAACAGTGGTCATCATCGCAGTATAAATCCCTTCGGATAGCGTGCTCATTTCAATTTTATTGCTACCGCTTTCGGCCATTTTATGAAACGCAATAACCATTCCCACAACCGTTCCTAAAAATCCAGTCATTGGTCCGGCACCAGAAATTGTTGCCAGCATACTGACATTTTTTTCGAGTTTGTAGATTTCTAATTTCCCTGCGTTTTCTATGGCGGTGTGGATGTCGGCGAGTGGTTTTCCTATTCTTGAAATCCCTTTTTCTATCAATCTTGCCACGGGCGAATTGGTTTTGGCGCAAAGCATTTTTGCTGAATCAATTCTCCCTTTCATGATATCCATCTTGATATTGTTCATAAAATTAACATCAATTTTTGAAGCGGCATTGATAGCCATAAGTCTTTCGAAATAAAGATAAATCGCAAAAAAGAACATGATAAAAATAGTTGCCATTATGGTTTGTCCGGCAATTCCTCCGCTAAAAACGATATCCATTACAGATAACTCGGATTTTGTTAGGGTTTTTTCCAGGACTTGTGCCGCTACGGCTGTTGAATCAATTTGAAGGAAAGCTATCATTTTTATTTTTTGTGTTAAGTATATTGTATAATCTTAAAGAGTGCTGTTTTTAAAAAC
>JBIKPM010000165.1:0-5258 GCA_044357435.1 Flavobacterium sp.
GTTTTTTCATAAGAAACGATTTGGTCAAAACCAACATCTCTTCCTGTCGGGGCTAATACTTGGTTTTGATTTAGTGCTAAAATTGAACTATTGCTCCCAGCAAGAGAACCTGAATTCACCACTACAGGTTTGTCTGATTCTACCGAAGCTCCAATCATTTTTGAACTATTGGAAGGAACATTATTATCCGCACTGTTTTCTAAAGCCAAAACATAGCTTTCATTTTTGTTTAAAGTAACTATTATCGGTCCATTATATACTGTGCCATCTGTGAAGATTGTGCCATCTAAAATATTGGATATGGTTACTTTAGTGTTGTTTTCAGTGGATAAAATAGAGGCAAAATTCAGCAAACTCGAATCATAAAGAGGATTAAACATTGCTCCTAATCTAAACATGGTACCCAGTGCGCTATTCCCTTTGGAAACAAGTCCTCCGGCATGAGCATATGAAGTAATTCCGTCTCTAATGTTTTTTGTCGCGGTTAATCTAATATTTACATAAACTAAATCCTCGGCCTCGACTATGTAACCCTTATTTTGCACGATTCCAATCGTGGTCTTTGGTGTAAGTAATTGGGTATTATTGCCTTTCCCAATATACAGTTCGTAAGGTTTAGTATTGCTTACGACACCGGTTATTATAGTTCGTCCAATTTCAATAATTTTAAAATTGACATTATTGGGGTTTGGGGTTGAAATGTATAGGTATTGATCTTCTGCCAAGTTGGTTTGTGAAGTCAATGGGGGAATATAGTGGGTTTTGCTCAATTGGGCAAAACAACTTAGAGATATAAAAAAAAAGAAAAGGAGTGTCACTTTTTTCATTTGATAAAAATAACAAATTAAGGGCTATCTTTTTAACGAAAAATGACCTTTTATTATTTTACCGGCACCAAAATTTAGGGTGAACCAATAATCATCAGCAGGTAATTCATAACCACTAAATTTGCCATTCCACTCAGAGTTGATGGTGTTAATCTGGGTCAGTAATTTTCCATACCGATCAAAAATCGTCAGGATGGCTTTGGGGAACAATTCTAGATTTTTTATTTTCCAAGTGTCATTGAATCCATCATTGTTTGGAGTAAAAAATCTCGGGTAGTCAAGAATGGCGATAGAATAATTTAAATATTCGCAATTGCTTGAATTTCTAATGTAGGCGGTATATTCTCCTGCGTCTAAATTAGTAAACAAAGGAGAAGTTTTATAATTGGTTCCGTCTAATGAGTATTCATAAGGGCCTCCAGTAGTTGGGGGGATTAATTCAACGGAATTTTCATTTCTGGAAAAGGCATTTACAATTGGGTCAGGACTGGCCCCAGAGATTATACTGCTAGGAAGTGTTTGGAGCGTTAGCTCAGCATTATTAGTACATCCGTAAATGCTAGTTGTCATTGCGTAAACTATTTCGTCTGTTGGGGAAGTTTTGATGAATGTGTTAGGATTTGGAATAAAATCAGATAAAACAGTTCCAGTTTGGGTTTTATAAAAGTCGACTTTAGTCAAGCTTGAATTGTTGTTTTTGATTTCAGTTTCGGCTTTGGTCAAATCGAAATTCGCGGTTCCATTGCCGGTATCATCGCATTTGCCAAGTATGGTATTGTTTAAAATTACTTCAGGGGCATATTCTATTTTGATTGCTCCCGTAGCAGTACAAGTTCCTGATATAGCTACTTCAACTTTGTATGTGCCGGAATCGGTAACGGTATAAGATGGATATGGTCCATCTAGGATTGGAATTAATGAGCCATTTTTAAACCATTGGTATGTATAGGTTGCTGACAATTTTGTATCAATTAAATAGGGTTCGCCAAAACAAACTGGGTTATTCGTGGTTAATAATTGATCTGCACCCAAGTCTATTTTTGGAGAAAAACTACCCGCCTGAAGAAATACAGCTGAGTCAAAATATTCGTTTTTATCATCGGCAATCACTAATTTTATATGATAACTTTTTTCGGCGATAACGCTTGTTTGGGCATTCATTACCACAGTTTGTCCGCTGTAATTTATGGGACTTACAGTCGTATTGTATCCGTTAAAATATTTTTCGTTTATAGGTTGGCAACCTTTATGTAAAACGCCATTATCGATTAAATCGTTAATTAAAGGGTGTACATTTTCCGAAGAAACAGGAGTGGTTGTATCTGGAATAATAGCTAAATTTTTATAGCTTGACCCAGGTATGTTTTCTTTTATCAGAAAGGCAAATGCATCTGAATATTCGCAAGGGTAATAGTATTGATATTCATTAGAAGCAAATATGTAATTGAAACTAATGAAATTTGTTAAAGGCGTAAAATCGAATTCTAAAGACGTTGCATTTATAGATTTGGTAAGGTTTAATGCGTTGTTTAAATCATCATCACCTGACCAAGTAACACTCCCGCCACCGCTATCACCTGCCACATAAGGACCTGTGGCTTTGGTAGCACTCCAAGTATTTAATATGATGCCTTCGGAAAATGGAAAATTGCCACCTGCATTATTGAAATAGCCATAACTTTTTTTTCCAGCCGTAAAAGCATCTCCTTTTGCGGTTTCTACGGAGACACTTACACAAGGGCTGTTATTAGTTAAAATGCTTACTAATTCGGTTTCCGTTTTATTGTCGTCCACTATAATATTTTGTGCGAATACAATTGAAGTAGTGCAACAAATAATGGCAAAAAATAAAATTGTTTTAGCAGTTTTCATAACTTCACAAATATACTACAAATCTCTATTTTTTAATAATTTATAGGACAGTAACATAAAGATTATGGTCCAACCCAAAACTATTAAAATAGACGAATAATGAACACTATAATCTTTTAAATTATTCATTCCTATTTGTGTTCCAATGTTTTTTACGACCGATAATCTAGAGAATGGTTCCACAATTAAATTCGAAATAGATTCCAATGGAAGCAATTTTTCAACGTTGGTCGCTGTATTGCCTACAGGGAAAAGGCTAAAACTCAAGTATCCTTTAATTATGTTTTCAATTATGTACCAAACCAATAGAAATCCGATTGCAAAAGCGGAACGTTTTACCAAAATCCCCAAAAATAAGCAGAGTGAGAAAAACCCCACTAGCTTGACAAAGAATGCCAAGAGGTATTCCAAATCCGAAAAAACGGTGTTCATTTCGGTATAGGCAGAAAAGCTATAGCCTAAAGCTAAACTCATTATAAAAACAAAAATAGTGGAGCATAATGCAAAGAATACCACCGACAAAAATTTAGATTGTATAAATTCCCATTTGCTCATTCCGTCTATAAGGTTTTGTTTTAGAGTGCCGTAGCTATACTCGTTTGCCATCATAGAAACGATAACTATGGCTAAAAAGAATTTAAACCAAGCGGAAATATAGGTGTTGAAATGCCAAATAAGAGGGAAATTAAAAATCCCCATTTCGGCAAGATGGACTTTGAAAATTCCAAGGTCAAATTTTATGGAGGCTATAAATGCTATAAGGGAAAGCAAAATAAAATAGGTCAAGGTCAAAACTCGACTAGATTTGTTAAGCCAGATTTTTTGTAATTCTATGGAGAGTAATCGTTTCATTTCTTTGTTGTGAGTTTAGGATTTACTGTTGCTTTTTGTCAATTCTAAAAATTGCTCTTCCAAACTGTTTTTGCGTTTAACCAAATGGCCTAAACTAATGTTTTTGTTAAAGAGGAATTGATTTAAATCTTTGGCTTCCAAACTGCTTTTTAAATAAGCCAAGACTTTACCTTCTTTAATGACAATGCTTTCAATTGCTGGATGGGTTTTTAAAACGGTTGCCAGGTTTTCGTTATCTTCAGCCTGCAATTCAAAAAAACCTTCATTTGCCGATATTTCCTCCACCAAACCGGAATACAAAATCTCCCCCTTTTTCAAAACGATAATATGTGTACATACTTTTTCGACTTCGTCCAATAAATGGGAAGCGAGTAGAATAGTGGTTCCTTTTGCAGCAATTTGTTTGATAATATCTCGTATTTGATGGATTCCTTGTGGATCTAATCCATTTGTGGGTTCATCTAGAATCAATAGTTCTGGGTCATTCAATAGGGCAGAGGCAATCGCCAAACGTTGTTTCATTCCTAAAGAAAAGGTACTGTATAAACTGTCTTTTCGATCATTCAAACCCACTAATTCAAGCTTCTCTTGTATTTTTGAATAGGTGATATTTTTGATTTTACATACCAATTTCAGGTTTTCATGAGCTGTCATATAGGGATAGAAATTGGGGCGTTCTATAATGGCACCTACTTTTTTTAAGGCTTTATGCGTTTGCATTGTTCCTCCGAACCAACTGTACTGTCCAGAAGTTTTATTAACAACATTGAGAACTATGCCTAATGTGGTTGATTTCCCGCTTCCGTTTGGACCTAAGATGCCATAAACATTACCTTTTTTTATTTCGAAGGAAATGTTTTTCAAGGCCTGTATGCTGCCGTACCGTTTATGGATATTGTTAATTGTGAGTATTGTTTCCAATTTGTTTTAAGATTTTATTTTTATAGAACGTTCAAGCTTTGTTTTTGTTACTGTTGAATTATAATTTAATGTAGATTTGTATTAAATATATTCAAAATGAATGAGTCATTACTGCTTTTTAAAAAACCGACCTATCCTATAAATAATTTACTATTAGGTTATTTGGAACGATATGATCGCATATCTAAGGTTTCTATTTTTTATGATGATTTATTACGTTTTTCAGGTTCCGTAAATGTATATGATAAAAATGAAATAGACACATTATGGATTAGAGTATATTATACTGAATTTGAAAGAAATGAAATTGATTTAAATTTAAAGAAAATCTACTCCTATTTGCATTCTGACGGTAATCTGGACACCATAAAGTTTTTGAATATTGACGCAATTGACTATTGTACTTTTGGAAATTCGAAGCCTTTTCGGATTAAGGTCAGAAATATTTTGAATGATAATTATGTTTATTTCTATATCAAAAAAGCAGATGCTTCTCGAGTTTATGGGCTTGAGTTGGAGCATATTCTTTCTCCTGATAAGATACATTTTTTGGTTTATAAAGACACTTTGATTGAAGAGCATATTATTGGAATTCCTGGGGATGTGTTTATGAAAACACTATTGGTCAATTGTACCGAAAATGAAAAAGCACAAATTGCCAAAGAGTTTGTGAAGTTTAATGAGCGCTGCACGATAAGGCTTCTTGGAGATATGAGGGCTTATAATTATGTCATTATTCCACACCATGATTTTGATCAGGTGGTTTTTAAAATTCGTCCAATCGAT
>JBIKPM010000166.1:0-5230 GCA_044357435.1 Flavobacterium sp.
CTAACATATTGCCACTTTTTTATACTGAAATATACACTTTTTGGCAATTTAACTTAGTGTTTTTGAACTATTTTTATTTACAAGTTATTAACAATCAATTTGTTATAACATATTTAAGGGTTGACTATTTACTTTTTCGAATTCTTTTTTTAATTTTTCCCAAGTAGGTTTCTGGATTAAATCGGCACAATATTTTTCATCACTAAAATCTTTATAGATTATACGCATATACCTTTTATTTAAAAATTCCCTATATCTCTCTTCTTTTTCGACCACTATTTCAAAAATATCATTCAATTCTATCTGCTCCTCCTTCCAATAAAAATTTTCATTCCTAATTAATAAATGATCTTTTTCCAATACAAAATAATTCATATATCTTGAATTATAATATATCAATAATAACGAAAAAGTAATGATGACTATTTTTCCGTTTGTATTAATTGAATTAGGATAAAGAATTAAGTTTTTTATAATTAAATACCCTGGAATCAACCAAATTAGAATCCCTCTTATCCTTTTAAATTGACTATCTCTAAATACTTTGTTGGATAAATTAATTCTTGGAATTTCTTTTTCAATCAAATCAAGGGAATTTGATTTTTTAGTGCTCGTAAATGGACTATTGTTAGGTGCTTTTTTCGCGATAGTTATATTAGAGTTCCCCTCTTTAATTATTTGAGGTGTATTTATCTTTTCACTTCTCGTAAATGTCTTATTCTCAAATGATTTTTTCTCGATTTCTACTTTAGAATTTTCTACCTCAATATGATCTAACGGATATAATTTTTCACTAAGAAAGGATTTAAACAAGTGAACTTCATCATAAAAATGATCAAATAGGTATAATTCTGTGCCATCATTAAATGTAATTATTGAACCTTCTTTTTTATTTAACATAGCAGATTTAATTCCTTTTTTTGGAATTGTAATTCTGCCAGTATATTTAATATTTGCAATATCATTGACACTGTAGGTTCTGTCACCAAAAAATAGTTGGTTATCAATAATTGATATAATAGGGGCATATTTTATTATTTGAAACAGACTTAAGTAATAAGAATTTTTTGCTGTCGTATAAATAATTCATCAATTCGTTCTATAGACAATAACCGTAGCCAATTCAAAAAAACAAAATGTGACATTATATTTTGCTTATTACTTAGTATTGAGTAATAGCACAAAAAAACTAGAACAAAAAAATAAAATAAAATTTTAAAATCTTGAAAACTATTGAATTCCAACCCTTTTGTTACAATATTGAAAACAAAAAAAATCAAAGTTGAACCAAACAATAGGATATTAATATAAGGTTTGATGTAATAGTTAAGTATGTTTCTTCTTGTAGTTATCATAAATTTGAAAATATATCAATTTGTAGAAAATAGTTTACATTATATTTTTACAAACTACTTAAAATAGTTTCAAATAAAAAAATAATTATTTAATCTGGATTATACCCCAAATAAGGCACAGCATGTTCCTTGAAAACAACCCCATATTCTTCCAATTCTTTCAAAATAGGCGAATACACTTCTTCCCGAATGGGGAGTTGTACACCTGGCGTTTTAATCTTGCCGTTCAAGATTAATAAGGTCGCCATTGCAACGGGTAAACCAACGGTTTTTGCCATGGCGGTATAGGTTTGGTCTTCGCCAAGGCACACCATTTTGGAATCAATTTGCTGTTTTTTGCCGTTCAATTCGTAGCCAAATTTGTGATACATCACAATCATATCCTTGTCTTTGGGTTGCAATGTCCAACTATCTGTTAGGATTTTTTCGAGAATTTGTGCTGGCGTTGCATTTTTCAAACCCACTTTTTTGTCCCTGTTGAACAAATCCAATTCCAGTAATTTATCCCACATACTATCGTCTTGGTCGATTTTTAAAATCAAACGCATCTTGATTTCAACAGAATCCGTTGGATGATACGGCAGGAAGGAATTCACAAATTGGCGGTAACTCATGCCTTCAGAGCCTTGCATAACGTAGCTGTCATCGGTCATGCCCAGTTGCACAAACATATTCCAAGCTTTAGAAAAACCGACTCTGCGAATGGTTCCTCTATATAAAGTAAGGATGCCTTTCAACCCATAAATATCTAGATATTTCAACGAATCCCGATTCGAATAGGCTTCAAATCTGCCGTAGCCCTCAACCTCCAGAAATTCAGTTCTTCGGAATAAATTCCAATACGGAATGTATTTATAAGTCCCTTCCTGAAGGAATTTTGCTGCTCCGCCCTGTCCTGCAAGAACCACGTTTCGTGGCGCCCAGGTAAATTTATAATTCCACACATTTGTGTCTGATTCTGGAGCAACCAATCCTCCGCAAAAGGATTCAAACAAAAGCATTTTCCCTCCTTTTGCCTTGATTTCATCTATGACTTTCATCGCACTCATATGGTCAATTCCTGGATCAAGTCCAATTTCATTCATAAAAATCAAATCGTTTTCTTTGGCCAAAGCATCTAATTCCTGCATAGCATCACTCACATATGAAGCAGTTACCAAATGTTTTTTGTAAACAATACAATCCTTGGCAACTTCAATATGTAACTGGGCCGGCAACATTGAGATAACAATATCCGCTCTTTGAATGGCAGAATGTCTTTGGGTTTCGTCAGAAATATCTAAAGCAATTGGAGTTGCATTGGGGTGATTGTTGGTTTTACTTTGTGCCAATGCCAATGATAAATCAGCAATGATAAGACACAGATTTTCTTTGTCTGACTTATTTAGAAGATATTGAATTAACGACGAAGCCGATCTTCCTGCTCCAATGATTAGAATAGTTCTCATAGCGCAATAAATATAACACAAATATACGTAATCGTTATATTTATAACAAGCGGAGCAGTCGTAAACAGAAATGTTTTCCTTGATTCGGGGGGATTAGATTTTATATTGCACAAATAGAATAATGTGAAGATAAACTATCTTTAAAAATACTTTTTCATTGATTAGTTAATAGATACTTTTGTATCCAAATAATTTTACAAAATGGACAAAAAAATAATTTCTACTGGAGCGATTTTAGGAATGACAGCTATTATTTTAGGCGCATTTGGCGCTCACGCCCTAAAAAAATTGCTGTCCATAGAAGAACTTTCCACTTTCGAAACAGGAGTTCGATACCAAATGTACCACGCCCTCTTTCTGATTTTCATTGGAATGATTAACGAATTGTCTCAAAAAGCAAAAAAAATCATTTATAACTTGGTTGTTTTTGGGGTTCTTTTGTTTTCCGGCTCTATTTATGTATTGGCCACAAATAGTCTTACTTCGTTTGACTTTAAAGTAATAGGATTTGTAACTCCTATTGGGGGATTGCTGTTAATATTGGCTTGGGGGACTTTGTTTTTGAATTTGGTAAAGAAAAAATTATAAATTTATTTACATCAAACTCAAAATCTCTTTCTTGTAAGCGTCGTACTCCCCTTGCAGAATTAATCCGTTATCAAGGAGTTTTTTGTAGTTTTGGAGTTTGACAAAAAGCTCGTCTTGGGTTAATTCGCTTGTTTGTTTTTCTGTTGAAACAGCTGTGCTTTCGACAATAGGTTCGGCATAATTAGAAACCGCCGGCATAATTTCGGCAAAATTAGTTACTTCTTCCGTTTCAATTTCTTCCACAGTTTCTTCTCGAATGTATTCTGGAACTTGAATTTTTACCTCTTCAAAAGCAATAGGGTTTTTCAAAATATCCAATTGCTCTTTGGCATAAGTGGAAATTTTTCTAGCCTGAATTTTGGGAATGTAATCAATGGAAACTTCTATTTGTGTTTTGGTTGAAAACGAAAACTCAGAACCCAGAATGTTTTCTTTTATAAAAGTCCCTTCAATTTCATCCCAAGTAAAATCAGTAAAATTCATTGAAAGACCCAAGTTCTTTGGCTGACAAATGATGATTCTTTTATTGGTCACTACTATGCTGTCAGGAAAAACAGTAATGGCAGGTTTTTTTTGAACGGCGATGTATCCTATTTCTTCGTTTTTCATTAATAAATCATTCAGTTTTGAAGTGATTTTTTCAATGGCTTTTGGGTCTTGTTCTTCGTTCAGGAATTTTTTAAGATTATCAATCATAGTATTTTGTTTGAATAGTGTTCTTACAATATTTTGCAAAAGTAATGCCTATTTTTCTAATTTAAGAATTTCATTTTGTGTATTTTTTGTTAAACTTTTGAAAACCAAATCATAAGAATCATCGATCAATTCTTTGACAAGTTTATCAGGGAGCTCCAGGTTTATGGCAATGGTGTTCCAATGCACTTTGTTCATGTGAAATGCCGGCTGGATGTCGTCATATTGAGCCCGCAATTCTTGGGCATATTCAGGATTGCATTTCAAATTGACCGATGGTGTTCCTTTTTCCCATTGCAATAAAGACGATAAAGCAAATATTTTTCCTCCTACTTTAAAGACTAAGGTGTCTTTATCAAACGGAAAATGTTCTGTTACTCCTTTCTTGGACAGACAATATTCGTAGAAAGTTTCTAGATTCATCACACAATTTTTTCCATCATTTTTTCTGGGTGAGTCAGGGCCTTAAAACCGAATTTTTCATATAAAAAATGGGCGTCGGATGTGGCCAATCTCCATATTTTAACCTCTTTTAAAGCAGGTTCGTTCATCATCGCCGAAATTAAAACAGAAGAATATCCTTTTCCGCGATGTTCTTCGGCAATGAAAACATCCATCAAATAAGCAAAAACTACATAATCCGTAATCACTCTGGCAAAACCAATTTGGACGTCATCCAGATAAATTCCAAAACAAACCGAACTGTCAATCGTGGTTTGCACCTCCTCAATAGTTCTTCCGGCTGCCCAATAAATGTCCTTCAAAAAGTCTTGAATGAAAGGAACATTGAGCGTCGTTTTATCGGTTGAAACGGTAATCATATATTTTTATTTTAAATCCAAGTAAAACAAATCACTGGCAATTCCATCGGTTAAAAACTTTCCTTTTGGAGTTGGTTTTAAAATCTTCTCGATACAATTCCGCCCAAAAGCGGAATCACTCGAAGTGACGATTTCAAGGAACCCATCATTGATGAATTTTCGAGATTGTTTTTGCAAATAGTCTAAATAGTCGTTCCCAAATTCTTTTTCAATTCTATCCAAAGAAACGCCCCAAATGGTTCGCAAACCCGTCATAATATATTCGTTGTAACGATCCGATTTGGATAAAATTTCGGTTTCGCTGGGCAATTTGTTTTCGGCCAAT
>JBIKPM010000168.1:0-5185 GCA_044357435.1 Flavobacterium sp.
TGGTGGTGCGGCTTATGCTGAAGACGTAAAAGATTGTAAAGTAAAAAAAGACGCTAAAAGCAAAGGAGTTTTACCAACGGCAGCGACTATAAAAAATAAAACCTATCCAATTTCGAGATACTTGTATATGTATATGAAATCTAAGCCAACAGGTGAGACTAAAGCATTTATCGATTGGATATTAAGTCCAGAAGGACAAAAAATAATTGCTGATGTAGGTTATTTCCCTGTGAAATAATTAATGAAAAAATAATTATATAGTAACCTCTTTATTTTGTAAGGAGGTTTTCTTATTTTATATTTGCCAAATAAATTTAATTAGTTTCTGAATACTTAATTCAAGTAAATGAATCCTATACTTCAAGAAAAAAATAATTTCACAAAAGAAAGTCTGAAAAAACAATTCAGGCTTTCCGAGTTTCTAGCGGAGAAAATAATTTCTTCGGTGGCCTTTTTATCAATAACTATTATCGTACTTATTTTCTTTTTTGTTTTTAAAGAGTCGTTACCCTTATTTAGTTTTGGTAATCAAGCAAAAGAAAAAACTGAAACACAAAAAAGCACAAATGTCAAACCAGAAAGTTATGGAGGGACCGAAACTAATGAAATTGAGCCAGAGACCTATGGCACTCCGGCTGAAGATCTAGAACCTGAAAGTTACGGAACTGTAACCGAGGATTTAAATCCAGATTCTGATGAATCAAAATCTTCAGGACCTGAAACATATGGAACTGTGACCGAAGATTTAAACCCTGAAGTTACCACGAGTCAGGAGGTTGTTATCGACGAAAAAGTCACAGAAAACAATGAAGGTGCAGATAAAACTTGGAGTACTTTTTTGACTACCGAATGGGTTCCCGTTTCTGAACATCCTCGATTCGGATTAATAGGTTTGCTTATAGGAACCTTGAAAGTAACCCTAATTGCCATGGGTATTGCTGGACCTCTTGCTGTATTGGCGGCACTTTATACTTCTTGTTTCGCCTCAAAAAGAGTCAAGGAAACCATTAAACCCATTATAGAAATGCTTGCCGCTTTTCCATCGGTGGTTATTGGATTTTTTGCATTGATGGTTTTGGCTACTTTTTTCCAAGATATATTTGGTTACGATTCAAGATTGAATGCTTTTATAGGCGGTGTGGCGATGGCTCTTGCAGCAATTCCAATTATTTATACCATATCGGAAGATGCCCTTTCGGCAGTGCCAAAAACCTTTTCCGAGGCCAGTTTAGCGCTTGGAGCAAGCAAATGGCAAACGGCTTTTTTTGTAATTTTACCGGCAGCAACACCAGGAATTTTTGCGGCCTTGCTTTTGGGTGTTGGTCGGGTTTTTGGGGAAACCATGATTGCGCTTATGGCAACAGGAAATGCAGCGCTACTGTCATCAAATCCATTTGAAAGTGTGCGGACATTTGCTGCCACTATTGGTGCAGAAATGGCTGAAACCGTTTTTGGAGAAACTCATTATAGTGTTTTGTTTTTTATTGGATCACTACTTTTCATTTTTTCATTTGCATTAAATGCCGTTGCAGAATTTTATGTAAAAGGCAAACTAATCAAAAAATTCCAAGGTAAATAAGTATGAAAAAATCTAAAAAACAACTGCCACCTGATTTTTTTTCCAATAAAAAAAAGGGAGTGGATATAAAAGGAAAATTAGTTGTAGGAATCACTCAAGTAGCGGTTTTATTGATTATTGCTATTCTTTTCATCATATTGGGAATCATTATTTATGAAGGACGCGAGAAATTTTCTTGGGAATTCATCAGTTCGTTTCCAACAAATGGAATGACCGAAGGAGGGATATTTCCGGCCTTAATCGGTACTTTTATTTTAGTGGTTGTGATGTCGATTGCAGCAGTTCCTTTCGGGACAATCACAGCAATTTATTTGACCGAATATGCCAAGGAAAATTCAAAAATTGCGGCGGCAGTTCGCTTTTCTGTCAGAACGCTAGCTGTTGTGCCGTCCATCATATTCGGACTTTTCGGACTTGGCTTTTTCATTCAATTTTTAGGAACTGGAATAGATAAAACTTTTAACGGTGGTGAATTACATTGGGGACAACCTAATATTCTTTGGGCAAGTCTTACGATGTCGTTGCTAACGCTTCCTGTGATTATTGTTTCGGTAGAAGAAGCATTGAAAACAATTCCCAGAGAATTACGTGAGGCAAGTTTGGCATTAGGAGCCACCAAATGGCAAACGATAAAAAACGTAGTGCTCCCAGGCTCTGTTTCAGGAATAATGACAGGAACGATTCTTGCCGTGAGCAGGGGCGCAGGCGAAGTAGCCCCAATTTTGTTTACGGGTGCGGCTTATTATCTGGCTACCTTGCCTGAATCATTAAGCGATCAGTTTATGAATTTAGGATACCATATTTATATCATGTCAACTCAATCTTCCGATGTAGAAAAAACGATGCCCATACAGTTTGCCACAACATTAGTATTGTTAATCCTGACCTTATCCTTAAACCTAGTAGCAGTAATTATTAGATCCAGAATTAGAAGAAAAGCAAAATAATTCGGAATTCTAACTGATAATTTATATTTTAGACTTAACATAATTAAAATGAAAGACATAAAAATAGAAGTAAAAGATTTATCCTTATACTACGGAGAAAAGAAGGCGCTGAAAGAAATTTCGTTGGAGATTCCAAGAAATAAGGTCACCGCCTTGATTGGGCCTTCAGGTTGCGGGAAATCGACTTTTTTGAGATGCATCAACAGAATGAATGACCTTATTCCGGATGTCAAAATTACTGGGCAAATGCTTGTGGAAGGGGTTGATATTTATGATAAAAACGTAGATGTTGTAAACATTAGAAAAAAAATTGGAATGGTTTTCCAAAAATCAAATCCGTTCCCGAAATCTATTTACGAAAATATTGCCTACGGCCCTAAAATCAATGGCATAAAAGACAAAACCCAATTAGACGAAATTGTTGAAACGTCATTAAAACAGGCCGCCATTTGGGAGGAAGTAAAAGACCGATTGGGTGATTCAGCTTTGGGACTTTCCGGTGGACAACAACAACGTTTGTGCATCGCAAGAACATTGGCAGTAAGCCCAGATATTATTTTGATGGACGAACCTGCAAGTGCTTTGGATCCAATTTCGACCTCAAAAATAGAGGAATTAGTTCACGAATTAAAAGAACAATACACCATAATTATAGTGACGCATAATATGCAACAAGCAGCGAGAACCAGTGATTATACAGCGTTCTTTTATTTGGGGGAACTGATAGAAATTGGCAAAACAAACGCTATATTTACTAAACCCGAGCAAAAACAAACCGAAGATTATATCACCGGAAGATTTGGATAATTGCTTTCAATCTTTCAATTATTTAATCTTTCAATCTTATAAATTAAAAAAATATGATCTCACACTTTGAAATAGAACTAGAAAAGTTAAAAAATGTAATCATTAAAATCGGTAATTTGGCAGAAAGCCAAGTTGGAGAATCCGTAAAAGCGTTACTTTCGGAGCCTATTGAAGGGAAAGAAGTAAAGAAAACAGAAGATAAGATAGACAAACTAGACGTAAAAATCGATGAAATTTGTCAAAGTATTTTTGCTTTACAACAACCCGTTGCTTCTGATTTACGCTTTATTATGGCAGCAATGCAAATAAGCAATGAAATAGAACGAATAGGCGACTTAGCCATCAGTATTATCAACAGATCAAAACACATTAAAGACAAGCACGATTTGATTGCGAAGTTTGAAATAGGGAACTTGTCCAAACAAGTAGAGGAAATTACCAAAAAAACTAATGAATGCTTCTTGACGCGAGATGAAGGCACTATTGGGGAGATTTTCATTTTGAACAATGCCATTAAAAAGGAAAGTGACGCAGCGATAGAGGGAATCATTTCAGAGATGAAATCCCATTCGAAAAGGGTGGCTTCCGGAACCAATCTTGTTATTGTAATCAAACATTTGGAACGCATATCGGAGCATTGTACAAATATAGCGGAGTATGTTCATTTTATGGTTAATGCCAAAATTATCAAACACGAAAAATTCTAGAAAAAAATCCGAATAATAATTCTAGACCGAAGAATATAAAAACCGAATTACCCTTATCAACAAGCGTAATTCGGTTTTTTTACCTTTAAAAAGAGCCTTAGTCCTTTGACTTTTCAAATACTTCAAATATTTGTTTCCAGTCTGGATTGTTTTTCCATTTAGGGAAGCCTTTATATACCTCTATCCTATGTAAGTTTTCAATTTTAAATATTTCTTCCTTTTTATAAGGAATCCAACCATTGTTTTTACTTACCCTTGCCAAATATTCTTGTTCGTATTGCCCTGGAGTAGGAATAAAAAAAGCTTTTTTTTCTAGTTGAACTAAGTCCATTATTGTGGTGTAACCCGATCTGCAGAGCACAGCATCACTTTCGTTGAAGGCTTGTTCGAGCTGGCGCGTATTCATAAAGTTATAATAGGTAACGTGATCTATTTGTTCCTTTTTTTGGTCTTTTTCGATAATTCCTTTTATAAAAACCACTTTCCCTGCATAGTTGACCACTTCATTTTTCAGTTTCCCTTCTAATAGTCCCCGTTGGGGTTCAGGTCCCGAAAGTAGAATCATCAAATCATATTGTTTTGGAGTTTCTTTTTTTTGCATGCGACTCAATGGGCCAATGTATTTTAATTTTAATTTAGAATTTTTTAAATGACCTAAATTTCCGGATAAATTCCTTTTCCCTTCAAAATCCGGAACCCAACATTCAGTATGTTTTTTGATAATATGTTGATGTAGTTTGCTGGTAATCCAAGTGGTGCTTCCTGACATCACATTGAGTTGGTGTGTGATGAACACAGAGGGTATTTTTTTACTAAAAACTCCTAGACGATTATCTGAAATTATGCCATCGATAGCATATTTTTGAATCCATTGCTTGACCATTTTTTTTTCTTCTAAAATGGCATTAATTATTTTTGGAAAGTTCTGTAATAATTTCCATTTGAAATTTTTGCCGTTCTTGGCATATTCTATTTGGTAAGAAGGCAATTCAAGTATTTGCAAATAGGGAAATTCTTTTCGCAATAACTCTAGTGCAATGCCATCAGAAGCAATAATGGGAATAAAATTATTTTCCTGCAACGCTTTAATAATGGGAATACAACGCGTAGCATGGCCCAAACCCCAATTTAAAGGAGCAATCAGA
>JBIKPM010000167.1:0-5185 GCA_044357435.1 Flavobacterium sp.
TTGATGCGTACAAGTCATTCGAAAACCTAAAAGAAAAATTAAACTTTGTACTCAATAATTTTGGCACGAAATACGACATTAAATTTTAACTATTACTTAGATGCTCTCAGAATTGAAAACGTTTTTGGGATAATTTATAAAATATTAGCAAATGATATCAGTACATAAAAGTTGGAAAGATTTAAAACCCCATAAAGATGAAGATGGAAATATTGAATGTTTTGATGATTATTATTCAAGAATAAAAAACAAATTAGGGTGTGAAAATTTTCCATTGGAAGTATTTGAACAATGGATACATCCTCATCATAATAATGATGAAACATTAAAAAACTATTCTTGGATTGACTTTGAAAATATTCAATTTGAATTAGTTGAATGGGAATTTGATAGTTTAAAAGATTTGCATATTATTGATGATTATAGAGAATATGTTGAATCTAAATCAACCTATAAAGATTTAAGAAGTTTTACTTGTGTAGATAGAGATTTGAAATTTTGGGAAGAAAAAGGAACTTGGAGAACACCTCCAATTATTATTGACGTAAAAGCATTTCTCAAAGATAATCCAAAATGGAGTGAGTTAGAAAAAGACTATCAGTTAGTAGAAGGACATTCTAGATTAGGTTATCTTAAATCCATAAAAAGAATTGACGAAACAATTATTGCTAAAAAACATAAAGTGTTTTTATTGAAAAAACTATAATCAGCAAATGTTAAAATCTTTTCTGTGTGCACAAATGTATAAAAAACAATATACCTCTAATCCCCTCAATCCTAATATATTCCCTAAAAGAATAATTTATTGGAACTATTTTTATATATTTGAAAATAAGAAGAATTCAAATTATGAAAACGAAAAACGAAAACTCGAACAATCTTGCCACTCCAGGCAAACCAATGTCTCAAAAGAAATTTACTTCTTTGATAAAAGAGGCGGAGGAAGGAGAATTTTTAACACTAGATGAGTTCAAAACTAGATTCGATAAATGGAGATTACAAAGAAAAAAGTAGTCAAATCTGTTTATTACTATAAAGATATTCAAGCTATTTTTGAATATGGCGAAGCTACTTTTGGCGAAAAAGCGGCTTTATCATTTTTCGATGAACTATTAACAACCACTCATCGTCTTGAATTTCAATACTTACTCCATCCAGAATGTCGTCATCTGGAAACCAAATCTAAAAAATACCGCAATATCATTTTTGGTGCTTACCTCATTATTTACAGAATTACTCCCAACAGAATTGAAGTTTTGAGAGCTTTTCACGGTAGTCGTTCTCCAAAATCCATTAAGAAATCAAGAAGTATCAAAGTCGATTAATTTTTATCCACAATCTTCAAAATTAACTTTTTATCCACACCACAATTATCGACTATTCTGTAATTTTACAGCATGTATGCTTTAGTCGATTGCAATAATTTTTACGCCTCCTGCGAACGTGTTTTTCAACCGAAACTCACAGGGGAACCGGTTGCAATATTATCAAATAATGACGGTTGCGTGATTTCCAGAAGCAACGAAGCCAAAGCCTTTGGAGTGCCAATGGGTGCGCCCGAATTTCAAATCAAAGATTTGATTCGAGAAAAAAATATCCATGTTTTCTCTTCTAACTATGCGCTTTATGGTGATTTGAGTAATCGGGTGATGAAAATTTTGGGTCAGTTTACGCCCAATTTAGAAATTTACAGCATTGATGAAGCTTTTCTCAATTTTGATGGCTTAAACATTGCGGACTATCATGATTATGGACTGCAAATGAAAAATCGTATAAAAAAATGGATTGGCATTCCGGTTTGTGTTGGCTTTGCCGAAACCAAGGTATTGTGTAAAGTAGCCAATAAAATTGCCAAGAAATTTCAAGACCGAACCCAAGGCGTTTATATAATAGACACCGAAGAAAAACGCATCAAGGCGCTGAAATGGACAAAAATAGAGGACGTTTGGGGCATTGGGTATCGAATGACTAAAAAAGTAAAATTGCGAAACATCAATACCGCATTTGATTTTATTCAACCGCAACACGAAGCTTGGATTAAGAAGGAAATGGGCGTTATAGGGATGCGATTGAAATATGAATTGGAAGGAAAATCAGTCTTGGACTTGGAACCTATTCCTGACCAAAAGAAAAGCATTGCCACAACCAGAAGTTTTCCCAAACAAATTGCCGATTTCGACCTGTTGCGCGAACGCGTGGCAACTTTCGCCTCAGTTTGCGCCGAAAAATTGCGAAAGCAAAATTCCTGTTGCCACACGATTATCGTGATGTTGGTCATTGACAGACACACCGTCAAGACATCGAAATATTATTATACTATGGCGGTTACGCTGCCATTTGCCACCAATTCGACACTGACCATTTCGAATGCGGCCATTACTATGCTGAAAAAACTGCTCGAAGGAAACGAAAACCTGAAGTTTAAAAAAGCAGGCGTGATTGTCACCGAATTCATTGACGAAAACCAAAAACAACTGCAATTATTCGATGAAGAAAACCCAAAACACTTGTCCTTAATGCAAGTGATGGATAAATTGAATACTAAAATTGGTGACAAAAAAATAAAATTGGCCAGCCAAGATTTAAACCGAACTTGGAACATGAAACAGAATAATTTATCTCCCAGATACACCACTAACTTCAACGATATTCTCGAAATACGATGTCAATAAACAAAAACCAAAAACTTACTTTTTTTCATCCAGATTTTGAAAGCGAACTGCAAATTCCTTTCATAAAAGAAGGCGTTTCGGCAGGATTTCCATCGCCAGCAGCCGATTTTATGGAAACCAATATCGACTTGAATAAGGAGTTGAGTAAAAATCCATTGGCCACTTTTTACATCAAAGTCAAAGGGAATTCAATGATAGACGCCGGCATCAACGACAAAGATGTACTCGTGGTGGATCGAAGTCTGGAACCCCAAAACAATAAAATCGCCATTTGTTTTATCGACGGGGAATTTACCGTAAAACGCATTCAAGTCGAAAAAGACTGCTTGTACCTTATGCCCGAAAACACAAAGTTTGCTCCGATAAAAGTTACCGAAGAAAACGAGTTAATCATTTGGGGAATTGTAACCTATGTAATAAAAGCGGTTTAAAATAACCCTATTTTATTCCAATCTGTCTCTTAAAAAAGCTCCAACTTTCTAGATAAACATCAATATCCTTGGGGTTGTTGTGTTCTCCATTGATTACTTTTAAGAGTACCACTTCCGGTTTGCCTTTTTGTTTGTAGGTATATTTTTCAATTGTTTTACCGTCAGTTGGGTCAGTGTCCGGTAATGCTTCCATTGTGGGCTCGCCTTTGTATCCGTCTAACGTTGCCCAATAATGAAAGCTTTCGTCTGTTGAACGAACCAATCCTTTGTTTTTAGCCGAAATCCCACCATTGTAGGGATTTGTTTGATCGTTGGTCCCATTGATAATCATTACTGGCATGGGCATTTTCTTTTCAACGCAATCCATATTGTCTGGAACAGGAATATTGGCAACAATAGCCGTGATAGCTTTGAATTTTTCAGGCATGGTCATGGCTAATGTATAGACCATGTGTCCGCCACCCGATGTCCCTACAGCAAATACTCTGGCGGGATTTATTTTATAATTCGCCACACAATAATCTATCATTTGGCTAAAAAAAGCATTCTCGTCTATATTTTCAACATTGGCTGTCGCAGGAGCCATTTTTCTACATTCATTCCAGTTTTTTTTATATCCGTCAGGAAACACCATTAGAATAGACTCGGTTTCGGCCAGCACCATTAATTTAGTGGTGCTTTTCATTGATTTAATGCCATTGCCGCCAGAGCCGTGCAAAACAAAAATCAAACTGGCATTTGTATTGCTTTCCAAGGGCTTATTGAAATGAAAACTGCGGTAATGCCCGTCAATCAATAAAGAGTCGTTTATGACTTGTGCTTTAGTACCCATAAAAAACAAAAGGATTCCGATTAACAGGAGTATTTTTAAATTAATTTTCATTTATGGTTTTTAATTTTACCAAACATAGCAATTATTAGACAAAAATTAAAACTGGTATTAACAATATACTAAATAAAAAACAACTTTAGTTTTCTGCCTTTCTACGGTATTCTTTAGGAGTGGTTCCCGTTAGTTTTTTGAAGAGCTGGTTAAAATTAGAAGCCGTTTTATACCCACATTCATAGGCTATTTCAGAAATTCCCATGTCGGTTTCAATGAGCAATTTACAGGCATTGGAAACCCGAATTTCATTCAGGTACTCCACAAAACTTTTTTTTGTTTTTAATTTAAACATTCTGCAAAAGGAGGTCGGCGTAAGATTGGCAATTTTAGCAATTTCAATAAGTGAAATTTCTTCTTTATAATTTTCTTTTACATACTCGAAAACGTCAGAAATTCGATCGCTCTTGATTTGGTCATTTATTGGATTATAAACCTCGTTATTCACAAAAGAGAGTTCCGTGCTTTCTGAAAGAATAGACAGGATTTCGAATAGCCCAACAATAATTTCGAAGTTCTTTTTATGAACAAGTTTCTCTAATTTTTTTGCAATTAATTGATTGGTTTCACCGTTTATTACTACTCTTCGAACGGCTTGGTTAAAAAAGGAATTTATCTTTTGTGTTTCTTTTAGTTCATAAAAAGCAGGGCCGAAAATTTCTTTGTTAAAATAAACTACAATGGCTTTTGCTTTTAACGCATCATTACCTTGATAATAAATTTCGTCATTTAGCCAGACGTGTGGGATGTCCGAACCCAAAAAAACCATATCTCCAGCTACAAATGCTACTTCTACTTATACACTTGCTGGTACTACACCAAGTACAGCTAAATTATTGAAAGTGGTTTCTGTTGTTCCTAAAGCTCCAGCTTTAGTTAAATCATTAAATGGTTTGACTAGTGTAATTGATATCAGTACTTATGTTGGTACAGATAAGTCTTTAACTTTAAATTGTTCAGCTTTAGCTAACGCTTCATCTTATACATGGACACTTCCTTTTGGAGTTAATGTTACAGGGGGAGCTACTCAAGTTGGAACTGAAACGAGTCCTTCAACTTGGAAAAGTATTACTAATGCGAATCAAGGGTTAAAAGATTAAGTTTAAAAAAGCGGAAGCGATTTTGCCAAAGATATGAATCAACAGTCCTTTTGCAGACCTTACTTTACTAGCTCTTTGAATATCCGTTTTTTGAATAAG
>JBIKPM010000016.1:0-14934 GCA_044357435.1 Flavobacterium sp.
GATATAACCCAGTTTAAACGCTTCGTCCTGATAGAACGTCAAACGCATTTTGAGGGCATTGTAGGCAAAAATGACGTTGTCGTCTTCGTCCTTGTAATTTCGGTTGGGTTTTCCGTAAAGGGCGATTACGTCATTTTGTTGCATTCCGAAAAGGAGCTTGTCGATGCCGTTTTTTGGATTTATTTTCATGTTAAATTGTTTACCGCAAAGTTGGCAAAGTTTTCCGAAAAGTCTGCTATTCCAACTTTAAAAAGAATTGGCTACTTTAGTGTTCTAAAAATACTGATTATGAATTGGAGTGCCAAATGTATTACTCATAAAAAGGAAAAGCGAATTGCAGTCTATTTTGAAAAAGACATTGATTTAATAGCACGAATCAAAAGGCTGGACGGCTCAAGATGGAGCCAATCATTAATGGCCTGGCACCTTCCGGATACGGAAGAAAATAGAGTACGTTTTAAGATTACGCTTTCTGAAGGAAAATCGGCTTTATCACAAATTCAGGATAGCAATCAATTGGTTTTGAAACGTTTTATTGAAGAAATACAATTAAAAGGATATAGTGGTTCTACCTTAAAAACCTATCGCAATGAATTTGGCATTTTTTTAAATTACTTGAAACAAATCTCAGCGGAAAATTGTACTACCGAAGACATTCGCAACTATATTTTATATTGTATCAACGAACTACAATTATCCGAAGCCACGATTCACAGTCGTTTGAATGCCATCAAATTTTATTATGAGCAGGTTTTAGGAAGAGAACGATTTTTATTAGAAATTCCTCGTCCCAAAAAACCTTTAAAATTGCCTAAAGTGATAGCTCCAGCCGACATTAAAAAAATGTTTGAAGCCACATCTAACTTAAAACACAATACCATGCTTAAACTTTGTTATGGTTTGGGATTGAGAGTTTCTGAAATTGTGAATCTAAAAATAACGGATATCGATAGCAAATCTATGCAAGTTTTTATCGAACGAGCCAAAGGAAAAAAAGACCGTTATGTGAATTTGCCCGAAAGCATTTTGCCACAACTCCGCACGTATTTTATCGAATACAAACCCAAACTTTATCTATTCGAAGGGCAGTTTGGTGGACAATACAGCAGCCGAAGTGCACAACAAGTTTTTAAAAATGCTATGCTAAAAGCAAAAATCAACAAAACCCTGAGCATTCACAGTTTGCGACACAGTTTTGCTACCCATTTACTAGAACAAGGAACCGACATCCGATTTATACAAGAACTTTTGGGACACAATGACATCAAAACCACTTTGATTTACACTCAAGTGAATGACAAAAGTCTTCGAAAGATAATTAGTCCGTTAGATAATTTATAATACAATTTTTCTTATTTTTGAAATGGTTAAAAAAAACATATTGACAACACAAAAAAACGCAATGCGTTTTTTTGTGTTGTCAGAATTAAAAATCTAATAATCAAATCATTAAATATATTTCAGCTTTTGGAGTTGCGTATATTTATGAGTTAGCGGATATGGCAGTAGAACCGCAGAACTACCATCAAAATATATCATTATAACGGTTGAGTAATATGATTTCGTAAAATCATAAAAAACACATTTCTTGACAATGCTCCTAAACAAATGAAATCTCCTTTAGTTTGGTTAAGTTCTAATATTTCAGGAATTGACTCAAAAACGGTATCAGCAACCAACTCCTTTATTTGCTCATAGTTCATTTTAACAACACTTTCTTTTTCGACAAAAGTATTTTTAAGAAAGTCTTCGTAAGCGGTTGTAGCTTTTTCAACACCATTACAACCAAATGAATTTTGATAAGTTGCCCAATAAGCAAAAGATGCTTTAAAATCATTAATCATTAAATGAAGTTCTATATCTCTGAAATTTGCAGAAATATCTTGATTTGTTAATTTGTAATTTTTCATAATTTTTGTGTTTAGGTTTTATCACTCCGCCCAGAAGTTTATCGTTAAAAAAGCCACAATCCGCTAATCGAGTAGACGGCTCCGCTAGAAACTAACGGAGTGCGCCTCTCACACCACCGAACGTACGGGTCACGTATTCGGCGGTTCGCAAAGTGATGGATTAAGTTCGATGTAAACATCAGTTAAGGATTGATACCCTCGCTGTTTTAGGCGTTTCAGAGTAATGGTGGTAGTCAAAATTGGACTTTGCGCAATTGCCCAACCGCCTTTACGAGTGCGACTAAATGCATAAGCGTGGTCTTGGTCAACTCCCAATCGTATGAGGTTTTTCCTCTTTCTCTCGGGTTTCTTCCAATCATGCCAAATGCAATAGCGAAGTCGGTTGCGTAACCAGCCATCTAAATCACGTAATTTGCCCATAATACTCGTTCCCCGAAAATAGTTTAACCATCCTCGTTGCACTTCTTTTATCTTGGCTATACGCTCTTCTAGCTTGACTGGGGCGGTCTTGCGGCTGATGTTTTTGAGCCGTTCCTTGAGTTTCTTCCATGCCTTTTCTGCCACTACCAACTGATAATCGTTCTTGCTTCCTTTCTTGTACGTTGGTACAAATCCAAATCCCAACAGCGTAAAATTTACGGGACGTCTAATCCCGCTTTTCTCTTCGTTGATGGTCAGTTGGAGTTTCGTTTTCAAAAATTTGGCAATGACCTGTGCAGTAGTCTTGGCTTGATTTTGGCTTTTGCAATAGATACTAAAATCATCGGCGTAGCGTACGAATTTCAGTTTTCGTCTTGTCATTTCCTTATCCAACTCATGGAGCAAGATATTAGACAATAACGGACTCAACGGAGAACCTTGCGGAACGCCCTTTCTTCGTTTTTGTAGTTTGCCTTTAATCAGTATCGGTACTCGCAACCATTTTCGTATCAAGCGCATCGTGGTTTTGCATTTCACTTTTTGGTACACTAAATTCAAAAGTAAACAATGGTCAACTTCGTCAAAGAAGTTCTTCAGGTCAATATCCACAATGTGGTTCAGCCCTTGATGGATGTAATCCCGTGCTTGTCCGACGGCTTGTCGGGCGTTTTTGTTGGGTCTAAATCCAAAACTTTTGTTACTAAATTCGGGTTCAAATAATGGTGCGATAGCCTGCGAAACGGCTTGTTGCAACACACGGTCGGTGGTGGTGGGAACACCCAAAAGTCGGGTTTTGCCCTCGCCTTTGGGAATCTCCACTCCTAAAATGGCTTGGGACTGATAGTTTCCTTGTCTGATAGCTTCGAGCAATTGGTCTTTCCGTTGTGGAAATAGCGTTTTGAGCTGACTGGTTTTTATACCATCAACTCCTGCACTCCCTTTGTTGGAAATCACTTGCTCTACTGCTTTTTGCAGATTGTAAGGATGTACTACTCGCTCAATCATTTTGTTTGTTTAATCATTAACCTGTTCTTGTTTTTCAAGGCTATCCGCCGTAGCGGATTCCTTTGAAAATTAAGAACCATTTTGCGTTCGGTCCTTCCTTGATTGTGAGTCCTATGCGGTATCTATTCGCAACTCGTTGCCCCAAGTACTATGACTTCTGCTGACTTCTTTGCCTAACCAACTCGTGGTTGCAAAGACCTCCCCTGGTAACCGCTTTTTCTTTCCTCCAATGCCTGCATCATCTACAAATTAAAACTTTGGTATTCTTTGGACGTTACGTTGCTGTGGACGCTTATCCGTTTTAACTTGCCTCTTATGACGTTTCTGTTCGTCAGTACCGGATTTTGCCGTTTCGCTTCCTTCACTGTACGGGTCACCCCAAGCCAGCTTGCGACGTGCTAATGATTCGGTTTGTTAAACCGCCCACAAGGGACTTACACCCTCTAGAAAAATAACACTCCATAATTTTGATTCTTAATCCGAAATTTGTATTTTCGAATTTTTCTTCGACACTACAGAGTGTGTCCTGCGGATGCAGGGCACACACAGGCTTTTGGCAAAAAAGCGGGTTCAGTGGTTAATTGAAGCTTTGTGCTTCCTATCAAGTTCAGTGGTGGTAGACAGTTTAGTGCTTCGAAATCCGCTTCTTCACCAAGCGCCAAAACGTTAGCTGTAACCCTACCGAACCGACTGCAAACATTGAACTGTCAAAGAAACTAACCCAACACAATTTTTCTGTGCTTTTGACCCCACACAACAATTTGACCAATCAAAGGCTCTAACGACTTTCCGTGTTTTGTTAAACTATAAGCAACAGAAATTGAACTTTCAGCATCAACTTCTCGAACAACTAACTTATTCATTTCTAAATATTTCAATTCTTTGGTTAATGTTCTTGGGGTAATTGTACCTAAATCTCTTTTGAGTTCATTGAAACGTTTTTCTTTGTCGCAAAGACTTGCCAAAATTGCCCCACGCCAGCGACCGCCAATTATATCAATTACGTCTTGAACGTCTCTTAACTGAATTTGCTTTTGTTTATTCTTCATTGAATTTTTGTTTGCAGTATCCTAAAAGATAGTGGTATTTTTTGCAAAGTTAGTATATTCTAAATACTGCTTTTTACCTTTGACAAAATTTTTTAATCAAAAGAGAATGAACATTACAATTATAGGTGCATCGGCAGGTGTTGGACTTGAAAGTGTAAAAAGAGCATTACAACGAAGCCATAAAGTTACCACACTTTCACGGTCTGAAATTTCTTTGCCCAACAACGCAAACTTGACAATCCTAAAAGGAAATGCGACAAACAAAAACGATTTACAGAAAGCAATTGAAAATACCGATGCTGTAATTGTAGCACTTGGAACAGGAAAAAGTATGAAGGCAACAACTTTATACTCTGACTTTGCGAATACATTAGTTGAAATACAGAAAGAAACAAATAAACAAATTCCATTTATTGTTTTGACAGGTTTTGGAGCAGGACAAAGCGGTGCTTACAACTCTTTTTTAATGAAAATATTTTTCAAATTATTAATCAAAGACGTTTATGCTGACAAAACAAAAATGGAGGAAATTATTTCAGGTTCAACAATGAAGTGGGAAATTGTAAGACCAGGGCTTTTGAAAGACAGACCATTGACAGAAAAATACAGAATGGAAAACAAACTATTCAAAGGCGTAAACATTGGTAGCATAAACAGAGCAGACGTTGCAGACTTTTTAATAAAACAAGCAGAAAACCCCTCAGAATTAAATAAATACATATCACTTTCTAATCAATAACTAACAATTCAAAAATTAATACAATGACAAATCAAATTTCAAACGTTGGTATTCCAACACCCGTAAGAATCTTCACTTGGATATTAATCTCTGCAGGTTGCTTTTTCTTTTATGTGTACACATTCAATCCAGTAATTAGTTTTCCAAACGCAAACTTGGACAGCTATTCTGCCAAAATGGGCTTTGCAAGTACAGGTGTACGAATTTTAGGAAGTGTACTTGCCTTGCTCATTTCGGTACTTTACAACAAACCAAATTGGTTATTTATTACACTTATTTCGAGAGTATTTATTGAATTGGGCGATGTTGTAGTAGGGCTCAACCTTGACGGAGTAACTGCCAACACTTTTTCATTGGTGGTTTTAGCAGGACTTGAAATTTGGGCTGTGTTAAGACTTTGGAACGCAATCAAAACAAATTTATAGACAAAGAAAAAGGGCAGCAACTAACAGCTGTCAAACGCAATCGCAAGAATTCGGTTTCGGGACGCTTTTTTCACTATATTCGTTTACTCATAATGGAGAAAACGCAGTTCCTTAGCCCCGCGACTGTCGTCTGGCAGCGGAACGTAAATTACTGCAATTCTATCCTAACATTATACTGATTTTCGCTCAAAATAGTTTCTATCGAACCAAAAGTAGCAATACTTCTTTGGTACTCCCTTTCTTTTTTTAAAGCAATTTGTTTTACACAGTTTTGAAAACGGCTTACTTCTTTTAGGTTAGTGAGAATTAATCCTGGAACAGGGGCGTTATTTCCTTCATTGTCTTTAGAGACCATGGTAAAATAGGACGAATTACAGTGTTTCACCACTCCAGTTCTGATGTTTTCGGCCTCTATACGAATACCTATAATCATAGAGCTTGTTCCGACATAATTGACACTAGCTTTCATGGTCACCAACTCACCGACTTCTATGGGTTTCAAGAAATTGACGGTATCCACAGAGGCTGTAACACAATAATTACCCGAAAATTTAGAAGCACAGGCAAAAGCAATTTGATCCAGTAGCGATAGTATATAACCTCCATGTATTTTACCACTAAAATTAGTATGCGAAGGCAACATTAACTCAGAAATAGTGATATGGGAAGAGCTTACGGTTTTGAAAGTTGAATTCATATTTATTTTTTTTAGTCGGAATTGTTGAAATTACCGGTTGTTAATTTATGCTTTTACAAGATAGTCTATATAATTAGTTTTGGGAGCTTCGCATAAAGGACAACAATAGTCTTCTGGCAAATCTTTGAACAACACTCCTTTTTCAATGCCTTGAGAATTATCACCGTATTCTGAGTTATAAAGTGTTAGGCATTCTTTGCACTGATGGATATCTTGTTCTTTTAATTCTTTTTTTATTGTGGTTGTATTTACCTCAAGAACTGAATTTCCTAATTCCTCAAAATATTTTTTACTCAGTTCAATCAAAATGGTAGGTAGCTCTAGTTTGTCGACATCTTGAGCAATAACAATATATTCTTTGGTATTGGGGTCGAAGTTTTTAGCGTACAGCACATTGTAAGTGGCTCTTATTTTTATAGATTCCAATTCTTTTGGAGCCTCATTTTTTTCAACAACAATTGACGTGAAATAATGTCCGTCACGATTGTATTCTGATAATCCAAAGGTAAGTCCGTAAGTACTAATATCAAACTGGTCTAAGGTTCGCACCAAAAAAGTTTTGAGATTCAACGCCCATTCCTCGGAAACTGGCAAATGCCAATTGAGTTCCAATAACGAATGTCGTACATTAATTCCTTTTTTACCCAGGAATTTCTCCCAATCTAATTTTCTGTCTTTTGGAATTCCTTTCACAATGAATGATTTCCATGGCGTGATACATATTTTACCTATTTTACAATCAAAACACAAATCACACATTGCTGCTAAAAAGTCCAAATCATAGAGGTTGTTTCTCCAATACAAGCCTAACCAATACTGGTCAATTCCCAGTTTATTCATTCCTTCATAATACGGAAAAGGATAAAATGGAATATTTAACGGTTTGTCAATTGTTCTGTTATTAGTATCCAAAGCATCGTTAACTAATTGAAAAATCATATCTACAGAATCCGGTTCTTCTTCTAAGATTTTCTCGATGGCATAATAGACTTCGGCAATATTCCAGCTGTAAATCAGTACAGGGTACATCTCCATTTTATCCCATTTTGGTAAACGTATGTATACAAACCAATAATCTTCGTGATCGGAGGCGATGAAGTTAATATGACCTGTAAACAGTGGGACTAATTGTTGGTTTGGATCGGTGATATTTACTTTTAGCGAAGGTTGTTCTTTGAATTGTTCTAAAATATATAAGAATTTATTTCCTGTAAGCCAAGGGGTATTCCTGAAAATATCAGTAGAAACATATGACGTAACTATATTATTCCCACTTATTTCATTTGGATAAACAATATGGTGCTTGCCTTTTTTTTCTTTTTTAATAGCTATTAATCTTTTCGGAAAAATAATGTCCTGTCTAGATCCAAAAGAAATTGCTTTCAATCCTTGTTCCAGCGCCATATTAACAATTTCTCTTAATTCACCTGGCGAAATAACGCCCCCTTTTACTATTAATCTCGTTAATTCCATAATTTATAGGGTTCAGTTTACAGTGTTCAGTTACTACCGTCAACTATTATTTATATTTAGATAAAATCTCTTTTACTTCTGTTTTGCAACTTCCACATCCCAATCCTGCGCCTGTAGTTTTGCATAATTCGGTAAAATTAGTCACCCCAGTTTTGATACATTCCTCAATATTCCCACTTCCTACTTGGCTACAAGAGCAAACAAGTTTTCCTAAAACGGGTTTGGCGTCAGAGCTACCTCTTAATAAAGAATTTCTTTTGTCGGCGAGTTCGATTTTGCTTTCAATCATCGTTTTAAATTCGGCAAATTCATTTTTATCACCCATTAAAATGGCGCCAATTAACAAATCGTTTTTTACGATACATTTTTTGTAATATCGTTTTCCTAAATCGGCAAACACAATTTCCTCATACGAATCATCGTTTTCTGGAATTTCTATTTGGCCAATACTGCATAAATTAATATCTTCCAATTTCAAGATATTCATCAAGACAGAGCCTTTATAAAAACTGCTGATGTCTCCCGCCAAGTAGTTGGCCAAAACATCCGCCTGTTCCTCGGCGGCAGAGGTAATTCCGAACAATTGATTGTTGAATTCGGCTATTTCACCAATGGCAAAAATATTGGGATTCGAAGACTGTAAGTACTGGTTCACTTTTACGCCACGACCACAAGAAATTCCTGATTCTTTCGCAATTTCTATGTTTGGGATGGTTCCAATAGTATACACAATAGCATTGGCAATGATGATTCGACCACTTTTAAGTGCAATTTCTATTTCATTTGGATTGTCCGTTTCAAATACCGTACTCACTTCATTATCGAAATAAATTTGTATGTCCCGAAGTTGGACTTCCTCGGCCAATAATTTACTCGAAATTCGGTCTAATTGGCGTTCCATCAATCGAGAAGCCCTTTGAATTATTGTGATTTTTACTTTTTTATGTTTTAAGGCTGCGGCCAATTCTAATCCCAATAAACCCCCTCCTACGATGACTACGTGTTGTTCTTCAGCAATTAGATTGGTATTGTCCAAGTAGTTTTTCAAGCTGTCAGCATCCGCTTTTTTTCTGATGGTAAATCGTCCTGGCAAATGCAATTGCGCATTTTCAGGAATAAAAGGTCGGCTTCCCATTGCCAATATCAAGGAGTCATAAGTATGCTTTATGCCATCACTATCGAGGATAGTATTTTCTTTGGCATTGATGTTGTCAATCGAAACACCAGATTTCATGGTGATATTGAGCTTACTCAAAGCTTCGTCTTTTATTTTTAAGAGTTGGTTCCACGAAAGTTCAGCCGTCACATATTCCGGCAATAAAACGCGATTGTAAAACGGGTTTCCCTCATTAGAAAAAACAATAATTTCATCGGTGGCATTGATTTCCCGATAGTTTTGTATGAAACGGAAAGCGGCTGCTCCTGCTCCAACCACCGCGATTTTCTCGAAAGGTTTTACATATTTTTCTATTGCAACGGTCGTGAATTTAAAATCAGGCTCCTTTGATATTGGATCAACTAGCGTGTTGGTCAAATTGTTGGTTCTGTTCAGGTCATTTTCCAATTGTTTTCCCCAATGCATCGGCAAGAAAACTACTTTTTCCCGTATTGAATCTGAAACTTTTGCTTTCACCCGAACGTTACCATTTTTGCTGGTTACCACAACAATATCCCCGTTCTCAATGGAAGATTTGTAAGCATCAATTGGGTTTATTTCGAGCATCGGACTTGGCGTATGTGTCATCAATCGGGACACTTTTCCCGTTTTGGTCATCGTATGCCATTGATCTCGTATGCGTCCAGTTGTCAGAATAAATGGAAAGTTTGCATTGGGTGCTTCCGAGGTGTTTTCAATTGCTGTAGGGATGTTGAAAATTGCTTTTTGCGAAGGCGTAAAGAATTTTTTGTCTGCAAACAAACGTGGAGTTCCAGGGTGACCGTAGTCAGGAACAGGCCATTGAAAAGTACCTTCATTTTTTAAACGATTGTAATTCAGGAATGAAATATCGATATTCGTATCTTTTGTCATCAGACAATATTCCTTATAAACGTCTTCTGTGGTATTGAAATTGAAACCGGTAAAATTCATTTTTTTGGCAAAACGAGTCAAAATCTCCACATCAGAAAGGGCCTCACCCGGGGCATTGATACCTTTAGGTAAATAAGAAATCCGTCTTTCGGAATTGGTCATTGTTCCATCTTTCTCTAACCAACCCGCTGCAGGCAGGAGCAAATCGGCAAACTTTGCCGTATCAGCATTGTGAGAAATGTCTTGAACGACAACAAATTTGGCATTCGCCAAAGCTTTCTCTACTCTGCGGGAATCAGGCAAGCTCACTAAAGGATTGGTGCAAATAATCCAGATTGCTTTCATTTTTCCGGACTCCAATGCTTCGAACATCTCAGTCGCTGTCAATCCCGGTTTTTCGGAAATTTCCTCCACTCCCCAAAAATCGGCCACTTCCCTGCGATGCATTGGGTTATTTAATTCTTTATGAACGGCGAGTAAATTAGCCATACCTCCCACTTCACGACCACCCATCGCATTGGGCTGTCCTGTCAAAGAAAAAGGCCCTGATCCTGGTTTTCCGATGTGTCCAGTAAGCAACGAAAGATTCAGCAAGGCAGTGTTTTTGTCTACTCCAATGGCACTTTGATTGAGTCCCATTGCCCAAAGCGAAATAAAACCTTTGGCCTTTCCAATCATATCAGCCGCTAATTTGATTTCATTAACGGATATTCCACAAAGTTTAGCCGCTTTTTCGAAAGAACTGGATAAAACCAGATCTTTATACAACTTATAGTTTTCGGTGTGGCTTTTAATAAAATCAGTATCGGCATATCCTTTTTCGATTAGCCTTTTCGCTAAAGCGTGGTATAATATAATATCAGTACCGGGAATAATCTGTAAATGCAAATCGGCAGCCAAGGCTGAATCGGTTTTTCTGGGGTCGATTACGATGATTTTAACTTTTGGATTCTTCTCCTTATGTTGTTCAATTCGACGAAAAAGAATGGGATGACACCAAGCGGGATTTGCACCTGTTATCAAAAACGTATCGGCAAGTTCAATGTCATCATATGCAATGGGAACAGAATCCTCACCAAATGTTTTTTTGTAACCCGCTACAGCCGAACTCATGCACAAACGAGAGTTGGTATCAATATTATTGGTTTTCAAGAATCCTTTTACCAGCTTGTTCACAAGATAATATTCTTCGGTGAGGCATTGTCCTGAAATGTAAAAACCCACGCTGTCAGGACCATATTTTTTTATCATAGACGTAAATACGGCTGCGGCACGATCCAATCCAGCATCCCAACTTACCCGTTCCATAGGATGTGATTTGCTCCATCGCATTTCAGGATACAAGATTCTGTCAGATGTGTCATTAACCACATAATGCAGATTCATACCTTTAGAGCAAAGCATTCCTCTATTTACAGGATGATTTGTATCGCCTGTTACCGTTACCCCATTTTTGGAATCATTCTTTACAATAATTCCACATCCCACACCACAATAGGAGCACGTAGTTTTGATTTCTGAATTTTGCATTATTGATTGTCTATATTAAAATAATGGAAGTCGTGTATGCCGACTTGTTTTATGAAAGTGTAAAAATAAGTATTTTTACGTATTAATACGTATTAAATGGATTTTATTTTATAATTTTGTTCAAAATAAACAATTTAAATTTTGTCCATGAAAGAAGATATAGCCAATTGTAATACCTGCATGAATGAAAATTGTTTTATAAAAAAACATATTCATTTGGAACAAATGAAAAATTACATTGATAAAAAGCGGAGTTTTGTTTGTAAAAAATCACAGCAATTCATAATTGAAGGCGCTCCAATTCAAGGTTTGTATTTTATTCACAAAGGAAAAGTAAAAACGGTAAAAACAGGCATATACGGAAGAGAGCAAATCGTTAGATTAACCAAAGACGGCGACACTGTTGGCTTCAGGGGTTTTGGCACGAGTAAGCGCTACCTTATTGGCGCTTACGCCTTAGAGGACACTGTATTATGCAATTTCAGCAATGAAGATATGCTGGAAATTCTTCACAATATTCCCGAATTTACTTTTGATTTAATGTTGTTTTATGCAGAAGAATTAAATAAAAGTGAGAATAACATTCGAAAAATTGCCCAAATGAATGTAAGGGAAAGGGTCATTGATACTTTATTATACATACATAGAAAATTTGGACAACTGAATGGAATAATAGATCTGGATCTGACCAGAAAAGAAATAGCCGATTTTGCCGGAACCACTGATGAACAAGTGATACGGGTGATTTCAAGTTTAAAAAAGGAATCCCTTATCAAAACGGTTGGCAAAAAAATTGGAATACTTAGTGCCGATAAATTAAAAACAGAAATAAAGGAGCATAAATATCTTTAATATACTCCGAAAGCGGTCCTTGCCATGATTAAAACTTCCTAATCTAGCCCCTTCCCTCAATAGAACATTTAAATCTACTTACTTTTTTACAAAATCAATTCTCGATTTTCATTCACCATTAAATACACTTTATCAGTCAATTAAGGTTTTTTTCTGCCAAAAAGCAGTTAGCAACCTGTTTATTTTATCTTTTTTATGTACTAAAAGATTCTTTTTATATGTCTTATTTCATATAACTAAGTATTATTACTTAAGTACATTTGCTTCATACTAATTTAAATAAAATGATTATGCTAAAGATTAAAACAACATTGCAAAAAATCGAAGGATTTAGAAAAGGAAAAACGCTTAATATAAGTTTTTCAAAATCAATTTTTTTAGGAATTACATTATTAGTGTTTGGTCGGAATGTAGCTAATGCCCAGTTAACCGTGACAGGTCAATTTAGAGAAAGGACTGAAGCTCGAGGCGGACAGGGAACTTTGCTTCAGAATGGTAAAAAAGGGGCACTATTTACTTCGCAAAGAACAAGATTAAATGTAGGTTTTGCAGGCTATAGATATAAGGTCTATGCTTCATTACAAGATGTTCGAGTTTGGGGGCAAGATGCTTCTACAATAAACCGCTATACAACTGATGCTAATGATGGATTGTTACTTCATGAAGCTTGGGGGGAAATTATGTTGAATGATACTATAAGTACTATTCAAAATTTATCCTTAAAAATCGGACGTCAAGAGATTGCCTATGACGATCAAAAGGTTCTTGGAAGTTTAGATTGGTTGCAACAAGCCAGAAGACACGATGCGATTATATTGAAATATGCCAACAAAGGTTGGGTTGCTGATTTTGGAGTGGCATTTAATCAAAGAGCAGAGCTAAATTCTGGGACACTTTATAATGGTCAACCGGGAACTTATCCAGCTGGTACAAATGCAATTGGACATGCTTATAAATCGTTTCAATATGCTTACATAGGTAGAAAGTTCTTCTTTGGTGATATGTCCTTTCTTTTTTTCAAAGACGATTTTAGCAAATTTACAGGTTCTGTAGCAGCTCCAACAATTATCGAAGGAGTTAATTCTAGAACTACTACTGGTATTTATTACAATGTGAATCCTACTCGGAAATTAAACTTAAACGGTAGTTTTTATTACCAAGGCGGACATGATAAAGTAGGTAAAACGATTAGTGCTAAATTAGGGTCATTGACTGCTACTTATCAATTTGGAAGGAAATTATTTTTAGGGGCTGGTGCTGATTATTTGTCAGGTACAGATGGAACTACGGTAGCTACCCAGAACAATCAATTTGATCCTTTATATGGAACACCACACAAGTTTTGGGGAACTATGGATTATTTCTATGTAGCAAGTCCGTTTGGTGCTCAAGGCTTATTGAACTACTTCGTTAAAGCAAAATATGTAGCCTCTGATAATTTAAGTTTGTTTCTAGATGTACACGGGTTCGAATCAGCAGCAGATATTGCTGGCGGTTTAGATAAATATCTAGGTACTGAAATTGATTTTACTGCTAGATACAACTTTACTAAAATAATCAATATCGAGGCTGGTTATTCTTTAATGGCAGCAAAAAACACAATGGCTTCCGCTGCTGTAAAAAATGTTGTAAATCCAAAATTGACGGCTCAATGGGCTTATGTAATGTTGAAAATATCCCCTAATTTCTTGAATACCAAAAAAATGTAATCAGAGAATTAAATTAAAAATTTAAAAAAAAACAAGATGAAAAAATCTATAAAAAAATATTCAAGTAATTTCACAATGGTAATGTTGGCTTTACTATTGACATTAGGAACCGCTTTTACACAAATGAATGCTCAAGAACCAGTAAAATTAGGATTCATTCCACTGACAGATTGTTCGCCGCTGGTTATGGCAAAAGAGCTAGGATTGTTCAAGAAATATGGGGTTGAGGTAGTATTGACCAAAGAAACTTCATGGGCCAATGTGAGAGATAAAATCTTAACTGGTGAACTAGACGGTGCACATTGTTTGTATTCCATGCCTTTTTCAGTGTATACTGGGGTGGGTGGAAAAGAAGGTTCCTTAATGAAAATTGCGATGATGTTGAATGTAAATGGTCAAGCAATAACTCTTTCGAAAGATTTTTGTGGCAAAGTAGGTTTCAAACAAATGAACAAAGTAACTCCAGTTGTGGCTGCCAAGTTAAAAGCTGAAAAAGAAGTAACTTTTGCCATGACTTTCCCTGGTGGTACGCATGATTTGTGGTTACGCAACTGGATGTCAATTGCTGGATTAAACCAAAAAGCTGTAAAAATTATTACCATACCTCCACCACAAATGGTGGCCAATATGAAAGTAGGAAATATGGATGGGTATTGTGTTGGTGAACCTTGGGGTGGTGTTGCCGTAAAACAAGGAATTGGTTTTACACAAATCGCAACTCAAGATATGTGGAAAGACCACCCCGAAAAAGCATTGGTCGTGAATAACGAATTTAGTACCAAACACAAGTCCGATTTAGTAAAAGTAATGAAAGCTGTTATGGAAGCTTGTAAATGGTTAGATGTTCCTGCTAATCGTAAAAAAGCGGCAGCAATTATCGGAAAAGCACCTTATGTAAATGCACCAGCAGATGTAATTGAATCAAGATTAATGGGAGATTACAATTTGGGTTGTAACCAAGGTGTTGAAATTTATGATAATGATTTTATGTTATTCCATAAAGGAGGAGCGGTAAATTTCCCTCGTAAGTCACACGGAATTTGGGCATTAGCACAGTATGTAAGATTTGGATATTTGAAAGAAGAACCTAACTACA
>JBIKPM010000017.1:0-14918 GCA_044357435.1 Flavobacterium sp.
ATAGTCATGTGCAAACATCCTGCAATGCGAGCACCTTTCAGCGGTTGTTCGTCTTTGTATTCGGCACGAAGTGCCATTAAACCCGGCATTTCAGCTTCCGCCAGTTCAATTTCTTTTCTTCCCCAAGCTGCTAGAGAAATGTCTTTAACTTTGAAAGCCACATAAGGCATAGTCGTTGTACTCATATTTTATATTATATTTGTAATTACTTCGTCCGTTCGCCTTTCAGGCTCGGGTGTAAAATTTTTTGCAAATTTACGTAATAACTTTATAATTTAAAAAGCATTCGGGAACATTTATGAATTGTTTAATCCTGTAATCTTTTGAAAAGCAGAAAAATACCAAATGCCACTATACAAAAGTTTTTATATTGATACTTCATCACAAATTTTGGTTTGGAAAATAACCGAATCCTTTGAGCAATTATTTGAAGAGGTACAATTGAACGAAAAAAGTATGCTGCGATTAAACGCAATGAAATCACAATTGCACCAACGAGCTTTTTTAAGCGTTCGCAAATTAATTCAAGAAGTGGGTTACAATGATTTTGATTTGTATTATGATGAGTCCGGAAAGCCACATCTAATTGACGAAAAACACATCTCTATTTCCCATTCTCATGAGTTTTCAACAATAATAATCAGTGACCAAAAAGCTGGAATCGATATCGAAATGCAAAGAGAAAAAATCATCCGAATCGCTGATAAATTTGTAAACAATAAAGATTCCCTCCGTTTAGAAGACACAAATACCCAAGATTATATCAAAAAATTGACCATAAAATGGGGAGCAAAAGAAGCCATTTTCAAAATCCGAAACGAAGCAGGAATCAGTTTCAAAGATCATATTCAAGTTAATCCATTTGAAATCGAAGACAAAAAAACAACTGCAATTCTTGAAATGGAAAATATAAAGCAACAATTCTCCATTTACTTTGAAGAATTCGAAAACTTTACTTTAGTTTATGCTTTTGAAAATTAAAAAATCTGTGTAAATCTGAATAAATCCGTTTCATCTGTGGTTAAAAATATGACGAACATCTACAACAACATTCTAAAATCAAAAGCAAAAAACGAGAAACTACTCGCCATTCTCCTCGATCCCGACAAAATTGACTTGAATAAAGCGCAAACACTAATCGACAAAATTAACCAATCCCCGGCTACCCATATTTTTATTGGCGGAAGCCTCGTAGAAAACAATATTTTAGATGAATTAATTCAAAAAATTCGAGAAAACACCCCCTTTGGGGGGCTGGGGGCTTTGCCCATTGTTCTTTTTCCTGGAAATCCATCCCAAATTTCAAACAAAGCCGATGCGATTTTGTTTCTATCTTTGATCTCTGGCAGAAACTCTGATTATTTAATCGAACACCAAGTAAAAGCAGCTCCAATTTTAAAGAAAACTCAACTCGAAATCATTTCCACAGGATATATTCTCATAGAAAGTGGAACCGAAACTGCAGTAGAACGTGTAAGTAAAACCAAGCCTTTGGATAGAAATAATTTTGATTTAGTATTGGCAACAGCCCAAGCAGGCGAAATGTTGGGCAACAAACTTCTTTATCTCGAAGCGGGAAGTGGCGCAAAACAAGCTGTTCCGTTAGAAATGATTCAATTAGTTTCTGAAAATATCGAAATACCGTTACTAGTTGGAGGAGGAATTATAGATTTGCAGGGAATTCAAAAAGCCTACGATTCTGGTGCCGATTTGGTAGTTATTGGAACCGCTTTTGAAAAGGACGTTGATTTTTTCAATAAATAAAAATTATGATAGAATTTTTTCTAAATGCCTATAAAGATGCTTCAACAACCCAAATCATATTAGAATTTATCGCTTTTGTATTCGGTATTCTGAGTGTTTGGTTTGCTAAAAAAGAAAATATTTGGGTGTATCCTACAGGATTGATTGCCACAATAATCACGACTTATTTGCTCTATATTGTGGGCTATATTGGTGATATGATGATTAACGGATATTTTGCCATAATGAGTATTTATGGGTGGTACAACTGGACTCGAAAAGGGAACAACGCAGATAATCTTGCAATCACTAGAACCGATAATAGAGAAAAAATAATTGGAATTGTATTGTTCTTTGCCACCATTTTTGTAGTTTTCGAGATATATTTTTTGTTTGATTACGAAATAAAAGCAGCCAATTATATCGATATATTTGCATCTGGAATATTTTTCACGGGAATGTGGTTTATGGCCAATAAGAAAATCGAAAACTGGACGCTTTGGATTTTAGGCGACTTAATTGTTACGCCATTATATGCGTATCGCGGACTGGGAATGTTATCTTTGCAATATCTAATTTTTACAATTTTAGCTATTTCGGCTTATTTGAAATGGAAGAAAAGCTTAAACAGACTTAATTAATAAACACAAACCTTTTGTCATGATTTCAGGAGATAAAAACGTAAGATTAGATACTGCGAATGCTATTGTAAATGATTTGCAAAAAGCTATGGAAATGGGATTTTCTCCCCTTGATTTTGCACAGATATGTGAACATGGAATTCCATTAGAAAATATCCAAAATCAATTGGGGTTTTTTAAAAATGGAATTGCTAAAACGGTTTTGGTCGAACCGGCAACCGCCACTAAAGGAATTTTAAAACTATCAGACACTGAGATTAATCAAAAAGCTGATTTTTTTGATGCCAACAAATCAAATTTAAAATTAATAAAATTTGTTCCGGCTTCAGGTGCTGCCAGCCGAATGTTCAAATTTTTGAATGAATTTTTGAATGATTTCGATATTAAAAACGAAAGTATAAACGCCTATATTAATAGAAAAAAAGATAGTGAACTTTCCATTTTTATTGTTGGCCTAGAAAAATTCCCTTTTTTTAAGGCGGTAGAGGCTAAATTGAAAGAAATATTTACAGATTTTGATAATTTGGAAAGTGATTATAAAAATTTTAATTTTATAAAAATGCTCCTTTCATCAGAGCACTTTGATTTTGCCAATAAGCCTAAAGCAGTTCTTCCTTTTCATAAATACAGTACTCATGTTGCAACTCCAATCGAAGAACATTTATATGAATGCGCTTATTATTCGAGTTCAAATGGCATTTCAAATTTGCATTTTACCGTTTCAGAAACACATCAAAAAGATTTTGAAAATATTATAAATGCAATAAAAGGCAAAATAGAAAAAGAATCGGACACCAAAATCAATGTTAGTTTTTCGTATCAAAATAAAAAAACAGATGCTATCTCTGTCGATTTTTCCAATCGACCATTCAGGGATGCGAGTGGCAAATTAACTTTTCGTCCAGGAGGTCACGGTGCTCTAATCGAAAATTTAAATAATCTGGATGCCGATATTATTTTTATAAAAAACATTGATAATGTTATTCAAAATCATAAGGAAATTAGCATATTGTATAAAAAAGTGTTAGCAGGAATCTTGATAGAATTGCAACAACAAATTTTCAACTACTTGAATGATATTGAAAAAAATGAAGAAATAGATTTATCAGAAATAATAGCTTTCGCAAAAAAAAGTTTGAATATTGAATTTTCTGATGGTTTTTCTAAATATACTTTGGAAAATAAAATTAGTTATGTCCAAAAAATTCTTGACAGACCAATTCGAATTTGTGGAATGGTAAAAAATGAGGGAGATACTGGAGGCGGACCTTTTTGGGTAAGGGATTCCAAAGGGACTGTTTCATTGCAAATTGTAGAAACTTCACAAATAGATTTGGCTAATGCTAATCAAGCCCAAGTTCTGACTAACGCAACTCATTTCAATCCAGTAGATTTAGTTTGTGGAATACGAAATTATAATAATGAGAGATTTGATTTGACGCGTTTTGTAGACCACAATAGCGGTTTTATTGTAGAAAAAAATAAAAGTGGACAGTCTTTAAAAGGGTATGAACTACCGGGTTTGTGGAATGGGGCTATGGCTAAATGGATAACCGTTTTTGTCGAAGTTCCTTTGATTACGTTTAATCCCGTAAAAACTGTGAATGATTTGTTGAAACCTGCACACCAACCATAATTTTGAAACCTGAAAAGATAATAGCAGAATTGCAGTTCAAAGCTGTCCGCAGCAGTGGGGCAGGAGGTCAAAACGTGAATAAAGTTTCTTCGAAGGTGGTTTTGTCTTTCGACTTGAAAAATTCTCAAGCCTTGTCAGAAGAGGAAAAAATGAGACTGAAAACAAAATTGTCTTCGAGATTAACATCGGATTTTGTTTTAATTTTAAATTGCGACGAGGACCGAAGCCAACTCAAGAACAAAGCGATTGTCACCAAACGTTTTTTGGACATAATCACTGCTGGACTTCATATTCCGAAAATTAGGAAAGCCACAAAAATCCCTAAATCGGTTATTCGAAAACGAATCAAAGACAAAAAGAATGTTTCGGATGTTAAGAAAAACAGAAGGAAACCAGATTTGGATTAATGTTAGATTCGGTGCTTTTTTGGAATTTTGAATTTAACTTTTGGAATTTGATTTTTTAGCACTACTTTTGCACCGTCTCAAAGGGGTGCTCTAAATAACGAGCTGAGATTATACCCAACGAACCTGAACAGGTAATGCTGTTAAGGGAAATAGATTCTAAGATGAAGTGCACGTCATTCTGAAAATCTGAACAAATCATTTTTTAATTTAACAAAAGAATAATTCCCCCTTTTATTCGTAAAACTTTTTACGGATGAACACTTTATTTTACAAAAAAGGCCAAGAGCCAAGAGCCGAGAGCCAAAATGGAAGCAAAATTTTGGCAACTTGCCTCTTTCTACTATTTTCTTCACTCTCTTTTTCACAAGAGAAACAGCAAGACACAACCAAGGTCAGCCAACTGGATGAAGTTTTGGTTTCCGCTGTTCGAGTTTCCACAAAAACACCAATACCATTTTCTAATTTTAGCAAGGATGAATTGGCAAAACGAAATTTGGGGCAAGACATCCCCATTTTGTTAAATTATTTACCCTCTGTTGTTACCACTTCTGATGCTGGAAATGGAGTAGGTTACACAGGGATTCGCGTTCGCGGAAGTGATGCGACTAGGGTAAATGTAACCATTAATGGTATTCCGTACAATGACTCAGAGAGCCAAGGAACCTATTGGGTAAATATGCCTGATTTTGCGTCTTCAGTGGAGAGTTTGCAGTTGCAACGCGGTGTTGGAACTTCAACCAATGGGGCTGGTGCTTTTGGCGCCAGTCTGAATATGCTGACTGATTCCTATTCAGACAGTGCTTCGGGTGAGATTTCTAATTCCATCGGGAGTTTTAACACTCAAAAACATACTGTGAAATTCAGTACCGGATTGATGAACGACCATTTTGAAATTGCAGGACGTTTGTCTGCGTTAAAATCAGATGGTTATGTAGACAGAGCGAGTTCTGATTTGAAATCGTATTTCTTGCAAGGAACCTATGTGGGTAAAACAACTTTAATCAAAGCATTGGCTTTTGGCGGTTATGAACGCACTTATCAATCTTGGAATGGGGTTGATGCAACAACACTAGTGACTAATAGAACCTATAATTCTGTTGGTGAAAAGTATAGTGATATAGGAGATTTCGAAGGTTATTATGAAAACCAAGTAGACAATTACAATCAGGATCATGCGCAATTGCATTGGAATGAAAAAATTTCAGAGCATTGGAATTCCAATTTGGCTTTTCATTATACTAAAGGAAAAGGATATTACGAGGAATTTGTGGATGACTGGTTTTCCACTAATGTTCTTTTTAAAGAGGATTCTAAATTCACTTTTTTAGGTTTAGATCCTATTACGGTTAATGGACAAACAATAACTTCAACAGATTATACTCGTAAAAAATGGTTGGATAACGATTTTTATGGAACCACATTTTCAACTAATTATAAAGTTGAAAAGTTAGACTTTATTTTAGGTGGAGGTTATAATAAATATGAAGGTGACCATTTTGATGAAATTCTTTGGGCTCAACATCCTTCTAATAGTCAGCCTGGGGATATTTATGATTCTAGTTATTCAACAAAAACCGATGGGAATGTCTTTGCAAAAGCCAATTATCAATTATTGGATAACCTGAGTATTTATGGAGATTTACAACTTCGAAATGTGCATTACAAAACCAATAGCAGTGAAACTGGTTTGGTAAATGAAAACTTGAATTTTTTCAATCCAAAGGCAGGAGTTACTTTTGATATTACTAAACAAAATAGTTTGTACTTTTCATATGCCAGAGCCAATCGGGAACCGAATAGATCGGATTACAAAAATGGAAGCCCAAAATCAGAAAAGTTAAATGATTTTGAATTAGGATGGAGATATACATCTGAGAAAGTAAAGTTAAATGCCAATGCTTATTATATGGCATACAAAGATCAATTGGTTTTAACAGGGGAATTAGACGATGTGGGAAGTCCAATTCGAAAAAATAGTGGAGATAGTTATAGAATGGGTATAGAAATTGACGCAACTTTCAAACTTTCAAAAATGTGGGCTATTTCTCCAAATTTTACCCTAAGCAGTAATAAAAATGTTGATTTTGTTTCAGATGTAAGCGGTGTTTTAACCAATTTGGGAGACACCAATATTGCTTATTCGCCTAATTTCATTGCAGGAAATATGTTGACTTTTTTGCCAATTCCTACATTTAAAATTAGTTTGTTATCTAAGTATGTTAGTGAGCAATACATGAATAACATTGAGGATACCGGCGGTAAGTTGAAAGATTATTTTCTCAATGATTTCAATGCTTCTTATGAAATTGCAACTACGTCAATCTTTAAATCGATTGCAATTAATTTATTAGCAAACAATATATTTAATGTAGATTATGTTTCTAATGGTGCCGATTATGGTGGAGGATATGTTTATTATTATCCACAAGCAGGAGCTAACTTTTTAGTAGGCCTTACGCTGAAGTTTTAGATTAATTTTAAGCTGAATTAAAAGCCTGATGTTTAAAATATTAGGCTTTCATTTTAGTTATATACTCGCAACACATTTCCCCTAACCTCCACTCGGTATTGTTTTAAAGGATATTGTTTGCCGGCAGATTGGCCCGTAAACAAACTGTATTCTGCGCTATCACAAGCGCAAAGTGAATTAATGCCTTTTATGGTCATTGTAGAACACGAGCTCAAAGTCTGATTGGGACAAGCCGCATCAAAGGCGGTATAGCCACTTCCGGTATTGAAAACAATGAGACCTCGAACGCCTTGATTGGGATAATAAATGGCATTGCTTGGATACAAAAGACTTGAATAACTCGGAAAACTCATGTTGATGTCTATCGTAAAGGTGTAATTAGGCAAATAGGGATTATTATTGTTGAAATTATCGGAAGTACAGCCAAAAAACATTGGAAAAATGATCAATAGAAAAAAATAATTTTTCATTATTTGAAATTTATGTAAAGAATTAGTGAAACAAATTTAATTTATTTAACTTTGAAATGTATATGTTTGTCATATAATTATTGACTAAAAAAAAATAATAGTATCTTTGTGGAAAGAAATCCCGTCCTGATGGGATTTTTTCTATTTTATATAAACGATGAAGTTATGAGCACAGTATCTTATTACACCGCAGAAGGGTTAAAAAAATTAAGAGAGGAATTGGATTATTTAAAAAGCGTGATGCGACCAAAAGCATCTGCAGATATAGCTGAAGCAAGAGATAAAGGTGATTTATCCGAAAATGCCGAGTACGATGCCGCCAAAGAAGCACAAGGAATGCTTGAAATGAGAATTGCCAAGCTTGAAGACATACATTCTAATGCGAGATTGATTGATGAAACCACTTTAGACCTCACTAAAGCATTGGTTTTGTCGAACGTGAAAATCAAGAACCAAGCCAATGGAATGGAAATGAAATACACCCTTGTTGCCGAAAGTGAAGCCGATTTAAAAACCGGAAAAATCTCGGTGACTTCGCCAATCGGTAGAGGATTACTGGGAAAAAAAGTTGGTGAAGTAGCCGAAATCACGGTGCCTAATGGCGTTTTAAAATTTGAAATCTTGGAAATCTCCAGGGATTAAGTCATTGCGAGGAGTCGCGAGGCACGAAGCAAAGCAATCTCATGAACGTAACCCTAACAAATTATGCTATGAGTTCAATATTCACCAAAATAATTCACGGAGAAATTCCTTGCTATAAGATAGCCGAGGATGGCAATTTCTTGGCTTTTTTGGATGTAAATCCAAACGCAAAAGGGCACACCTTATGTGTTCCAAAACAGGAAATCGACAAGATTTTTGACCTCGAGGATGATTTGTATGTTGGACTCATGCAGTTTTCTAAAAAAATCGCCATTGCGCTTGAAAAAACAATTCCTTGTCATAGAATAGGAATGGCAGTGATAGGTCTTGAAGTTCCTCACGCTCATGTTCATCTGATTCCTTTGAACGAAATGGACGAAATGCGTTTTCAAAATAAAGTGTCAATGACAAAAGAAGAATTTGAAACATTGGCAAAAAATATTCAGTCAAATATGTAAAGCAAATTTGCTTCAATTTTAAACAATCGCTTTGCTTTTTTTAAAACTTACCTGCATCGTGGTTCCTTTTCCAATATCGGAATTCAGTACTTTTACGGTTCCTTTGTGATATTCTTCGACAATTCTTTTTGTTAATGACAATCCCAAACCCCACCCTCTTTTTTTGGTAGTAAACCCAGGTTCGAACACACTTTTAAACTGTTTTTTTGGAATTCCTTTTCCTGTATCTGAAACATTTATTTTTACAAAATCGCCATCGTGCAGTACTTGCAAAGCCAATTTTCCTCGGCCCTTCATGGCATCGATGGCATTTTTAACTAAGTTTTCAATTGTCCAACTGTGCAAAGTGGGATTCATCAAAACCATAATGGGTGATTTTGGTGCTTTAAAGGAAAATTCTACTTGCTTAGAAAATCGGGATTGCAGGTAATCGTAGGATTTTTGGGTTTCTTCAATAACATCCTTATTTTCTAATTTAGGTTCCGAACCTATTTTCGAAAAACGCTCCGTGATGGTTTGTAGCCGTTCTATATCCCTTTCCATTTCGGCGATGGTGGTTTGAGCGACTTCCTCGACTTTCAGTATTTCTACCCAACCTATTAATGAGGATAGTGGCGTGCCTATTTGGTGTGCCGTTTCCTTAGCCATTCCTGCCCAAAGTTTGTTCTGGGTTGCCATCTTGGTACTCTTGTAAAAATTATAAACCAGCCCAGCAAACAGCACTATTATAAGTACCAGAGCAATGGGGTAATATTTAAGTTTGTTCAGTAAAGCCGAGTTGCCATAGTATAGTTTTTGAAATTTTCCGGGCACATATTCAATTACAATGGGATCGTTTTCGTTTTTTAGGCCGGATAGAAATGCTTTGGCTCTTTGCTTGTCCATAACAATTTCCTCGTCAATATTTACTGTATTGATGATGCTGTCATTCTCGGTGAGAATAATTGGAATTGAAGTATTGTTACTGAAAATTTGTAGCGGGAGCTCCACATCGGTGTTTTCCCCGGCATTGATGAGTGTTTTTTGTGCGTTGGCCCAAAGGTTCATTTTCAAACGCTCCTCATGTTTGAAAATTTGAAAAAAAGTATAGGTATTCCAAAGAATCAATGAAATAATTAAAAAAGAAGCAAAAATGATAATCCAACGGGTTGTATTTCTATTTTTAGAAAACTGCATAAATTGATTTTTGTGGCATAAATATAATAATTCCAATGGCAATATCAATATCTATATCAAATTTCAATTGCAATGTCGAAATAAACCCAATAACAATTTCTCATTCCATTTTCTTATTTCTTACTTTTGTTTAAACAGAAAACAAATGATTAGCATAGAGCCTAAAAATATTTCTCAAGCAAAATTACAAAATTATTTGCAGGGTGCCGTTGCGCCGCGACCTATAGCTTTTGCAAGCACAATGAGCAAAAGTGGAAAGCCTAATTTATCTCCCTTCAGCTTTTTTAATGTCTTTAGTTCCAATCCGCCCATTCTTGTTTTTTCGCCAGCTCGCCGCGTTCGGGACAACACCATCAAACATACTTTAATCAATTGCGAAGCCACTCGGGAAGTGGTGATAAATATTGTAAATTTCGATATGGTACAGCAAATGTCATTGTCTAGCACGGAATATCCCGAAGGTGTAAATGAATTTGTCAAATCAGGCTTGACCCAAATTCCGTCAGATATCGTAAAACCGTATCGCGTTGCCGAAAGTCCGGTTCAGTTTGAATGTAAAGTCAACGAAATTATAGCTTTGGGAAATGAAGGTGGTGCAGGAAATTTAATTATCTGCGAAGTGCTCAAAATTCACATCAATGAAACTGTTCTTGACGAAAAAGGCGAAATCAATCCCGAGAAAATAGACTTGGTTGCCCGTATGGGAGCTAATTGGTATTCACGAGCAAAAATGGGATTGTTTGAAGTGGAAAAACCTTTGCAAACCTTTGCGATAGGAGTGGACGAAATTCCTGATTTCATTATGCAAAGTCCCGTTTTTAATGGTAATGATTTTGGAAAATTAGGGAACATTAATTGTTTGCCTACTAATGAAGAAATTGATATATTTGTAAAGCAAAATTTTACCGTGAAAGGAGTTTTAAGCTCTGATGATGTTCAAAAAATACATTGGAAAGCCAAAGAATATATCGAAAACAATGACACTCTTTCGGCTTGGAAGCTGCTTCTTGCCAGAGGAATTTAAACCGAATAACAACAATATAAATAAATAAAATTAAGATGGAAGTTACAGGAAAAATCAAAATGATCGATCAAACCAAAGAGGTTGGATCTGCAGGTTTCAAAAAAAGAGATGTTGTTGTTACAACAGACGAGCAATATCCACAACATATTTTGGTTCAGTTTGTTCAGGACAAATGTGATTTGTTGAATAGTTTCCAAGTGGGAGATGCCGTGAAAATCGACATCAACTTGAGAGGTCGCGAATGGACTAATCCACAAGGAGAAACCGTTTATTTCAATACCATCCAAGGTTGGAGAATAGGAAAAGTGCAAGCAGAAGCAGTGCAGCCACAATCAGTTCCCATGCCAGTAGCGGAAGCATTTCCACCCGCAACAAGCTTGAACGAAGATGAGCCGGACGATTTGCCTTTCTAATACCATAGAAATCATATAATTGCAATAATCAAACCCGACAGATTTTTTAAACCTGTCGGGTTTTTAATTTTATTTATAACAGATGTATTTCCTGACGCAAGAACTATTTTTCCCAGCTGTTGATGAAGCCAATTCTGATGGAATTCTGGCTATTGGTGGCGATTTGTCCCCAGAGCGATTGCTGCTAGCCTATAAGAGCGGAATATTTCCTTGGTTTGAAGAAGGGGAGCCTCTATTTTGGTGGTCGCCTAACCCCAGAATGGTTTTGTTTTTAGATGAATTGGTTGTTTCTAAAAGTATGCGCAATCTTCTTAACAGAAATATTTTTACGGTTACATTCAACCAAAACTTCAGGGATGTGATTTCGAATTGTCAGAAGATAAAACGCGAAGGTCAAAACGGAACCTGGATTACCAATGATATGATTGAGGCCTATTGTAAACTTAATGAATTGGGAATTGCAAAATCAGTTGAGGTATGGCAAAATCAAGAATTAGTTGGCGGATTGTATGGAGTCGATTTAGGCCACATTTTTTGTGGGGAAAGCATGTTTTCCAAAGTTTCGAATGCCTCGAAAGTGGCTTTTATAGTCCTAGTAAATCAATTAAAAATAGCCAATTATAAAGTATTGGATTGTCAGGTTTATAATGAACACCTGGAAAGTTTGGGCTGCCGCGAAATAGATAGAAGCCAATTTATGGAAATATTGAAACAAAAAAACTATTGAAACCAAAGCTTTATTTTCGTTTCCAGCAATCTTCCACATGATCATTCACCATTCCGGTTGCTTGCATGTGGGCATAAACCACGGTGGAGCCCACGAATTTGAAGCCTCTCTTTTTTAAATCCTTGCTTATCGCGTCAGAAAGTGGGGTAGTGGCAGAAATTTCTTTTAGGGTTTTTCGGTTGTTGCTTATTGGTTTTCCTCCTGTGAATTCCCAAATATATTTGCTGAAACTGCCAAATTCTTTCTGCACTTTCATAAAAGCAACCGCATTCGAAACGGCTGATCTAATTTTTAACTGATTGCGAATGATTCCTGAATCTTGGAGCAATTCCTGAATTTTATCTTCGGTATAGTTGGCCACTTTTTTATAGTCAAAACCATCAAAAGTCAAGCGGAAGTTTTCCCTCTTTTTCAAGATGGTTATCCAACTCAATCCTGCTTGGAAGGTTTCTAGAATCAAAAATTCAAACAATTTTTGGTCGTCATAAACGGGAATGCCCCACTCTTCGTCATGGTATTTTTCGTATATATCGATTCCTACACACCATCTACATCTGATTTTGTTTTCCATTTTTTCGGGAAATTTGAATTTTAAATGTAATCAAAAATTCCATTTCAAATTGCTTCGAAATGGAATTTAATATATTGATAGAAATCTGAAATCTAAATTCAAAAATTGAACTATCCTAAAGCAGCTCTTTTAAAACCAGTAACGATAAGATCCTTGTCTAAAGATTTCACGTAAGCGGCAACGCTTAATTTGTTGTCTTTAATATAATCTTGGTTTACCAAAGTGTTGTCTTTAAAGAAACGAGCCAGTTTGCCTTTAGCGATGTTGTCTAACATAGCCTCTGGTTTTCCTTCTTGACGCAAAAGGTCTTTTGCGATTTCAATTTCTTTTGCAATAGTATCTGCATCAACACCAGATTCGTTCAAAGCAATTGGAGCCATGGCAGCCGCTTGCATGGATATGTTTCTTGCCACCTCATCGGCACCAGCAACATTGGCAGATAAAGCCACTAAAGTAGCAATTTTGTTTCCAGAGTGAATGTAAGACCCGATCAAAGCGCCTTCTAATTTTTCGAAAGTTCTTATTTCTAGTTTTTCACCAATTACCCCTGTTTGTTCGATTAATTTCTCAGCAACAGTGATTCCGTTGAAATCAGCTGCTAAAAATTCCTCTTTAGTGTTGAATTTCAATGCCAAATGAGCCATTTCAGTAGCCATTTTTACAAAGTTTTCATTCATTCCCACGAAGTCAGTTTCACAGTTTAATGTGATAACGGCACCCGCAGTTTTGTCAGCGTTAACAACGGCAATTGCAGCACCTTCGGTAGATTCTCTATCTGAACGGTTTGCAGCTACTTTTTGTCCTTTTTTACGAAGGTTTTCGATTGCTAAATCAAAATCACCTTCCGCTTCAACCAAGGCTTTTTTGCAGTCCATCATTCCTGCTCCTGTGATTGTTCTTAATTTATTTACGTCTGCAGCAGTAATTGTTGCCATAATATTTTTGTGTTTAATGTTATAAAAGTAAAAATCCCAATTTCTAAATCCCCAATTCCAATTTTAATAAATTATCAACATAGTGTTTCTAATTTTTTATGGATTTTGGAATTTAAAAATTGGAATTTAAAAATTGATTTATTCTTCAGTTGCAGGAGCCTCAGCTTCAGCAACAGGCTCAGCAGCTACTTCAACTTCAACGGCAGGGGCAACCACTTTAACATCGGCAGCCACTACTTCAGCTTCAGCAGCTGGAGCCGCTTCTTCTGTAGTTGTTTCAGTTTGAGTTTCACCTTCAGAGCTTCTGTTGGAAAGTCCGTCAATTATTGCAGCAGTTACTAAAGACAAAATTTTATCGATTGATTTAGAAGCATCATCGTTTGCCGGTATTACGTATTCTACCTCTCTTGGGTCAGAATTGGTGTCCACCATTGCGAAAACTGGAATGTTTAACTTTTGAGCTTCTTTAATTGCGATGTGTTCTGCTTTGATATCCACTACGAACAATGCTGCAGGAAGTCTAGACATATCTGCGATTGAACCTAAGTTTTTCTCTAATTTAGCACGAAGACGATCTACTTGCAAACGCTCTTTTTTAGACAGCGTCATGAATGTACCATCTTTCTTCATTTTATCAATAGTAGCCATTTTTTTAACAGCTTTACGGATAGTTACGAAGTTGGTTAACATTCCACCAGGCCATCTTTCAGTGATGTATGGCATGTTTGCAGCTTTTGCTTTGTCAGCAACGATATCTTTTGCTTGTTTTTTGGTAGCAACAAATAATATTTTTCTACCTGATGCAGCGATTTTTTTCAAAGCTTCATTAGCTTCTTCGATTTTTGCTGCAGTTTTATATAGATTGATAATGTGAATTCCATTACGCTCCATATAAATGTAAGGAGCCATATTTGGATCCCATTTTCTAGTCATGTGTCCAAAGTGAACACCTGCTTCTAGTAATTCTTTTACTTCTACTTTGTTTGACATTTTTTGTTTAGTTTACGTTCTGTTGATTAGCAATGTATGGATGGCGGTTTCGTTAGGCCTTATTATTTTAATTTGGACTAACGTTTTCGCAAATTGAAATTTGCTCGGTCCCCGGCTGAATACATTTAGATGCTAAACTAATTCTCGCCTCAGCGAGCAACAACAACATTGTTTTTAAATTTAATTATCAATAAGTCTTGTACGAATTGCACAAGACAGGCAATATTAACGTTTGGAGAATTGGAATCTCTTACGAGCTTTCTTCTGACCGAATTTTTTACGTTCAACCATTCTTGGATCTCTTGTTAATAAACCTTCTGGTTTCAAGATAGCTCTGTTTTCAGCATTTACTTCACACATAACACGCGCTAATGCCATTCTTACAGCTTCTGCTTGACCAGTTGAACCACCTCCGTATACGTTTACTTTTACGTCAAAGTTAGTTGCGTTTTCTGTCATAGACATAGGTTGCAATACTTTGTACTGTAAGGTAGCGGTTGGAAAGTAAGTTGCAAATTCTTTTTTGTTCACAGTGATTACTCCTGTTCCTTCCGAAACATAAACACGTGCAACAGCGGTTTTTCTTCTACCGATTTTGTGAATTACTCCCATTAC
>JBIKPM010000169.1:0-5163 GCA_044357435.1 Flavobacterium sp.
CCAGAATTAACGGCTTTGAACCAAGTAGAAGAAATCGAGGGTCAAACGCATAAAAATAATTTTTATCACACGCTGGAAGTGGTTGATAATATTTGTCCCAACACAGGCGATGTTTGGTTGCGTTGGTCTGCATTGTTACACGATATTGGAAAAGCACCAACCAAACGCTTCAACAAAAAACAAGGTTGGACATTTCACGGACACGAATTTCTGGGCGGAAAAATGGCCAAGAAAATATTCGAAAGATTGCGAATGCCGTTGAACCACAAAATGAAATTTGTGCAAAAAATGGTAATGATGAGCTCACGCCCGATTGTATTATCCGATGATATTGTAACCGATTCAGCAGTGCGGCGTTTGGTTTTTGATGCCGGCGAAGACGTGGAAAGCTTGATGACTTTGTGCGAAGCCGATATCACGACCAAAAATCCGAATAAATTTAGGAAATACCACCAAAATTTTGAGCTTGTTCGCAAGAAAATTGTGGAAGTCGAAGAACGCGATCACGTACGGAATTTTCAACCTCCCATTTCTGGTGAAGAGATTATGGCGATTTTCAATTTGCAACCTTCCCGTGAAATTGGAATTCTGAAAGAAGCCGTGAAAGAAGCTATTCTAGAAGGTGAAATTCCAAATGAATACCAAGCTGCGTATGATTTTGTATTGAAAAGAGGGGCTAAATTAGGATTAAAGAAAGTTTAACTACCGTTTAGAGTGATTTTTAAAGATTTTAATTAATTTTACTAAAAATTAGAAACCATGAGTACCTCCGATTTAAAATTAGATTTAATAAAGGCTATTTCTGCTACAAATGACGTTATGATTCTAAATGAAATTAAAGACTATTTAAATTTTATTTCTAAAGAAACAGGAGTTTATAAACTTTCTGATCAACAATTAGCCCGTGTTAATGAGTCTATTCAACAATATAAAAACGGTGAGTTTTTAACTGAAGAAGAAGCTGAAAAAGACATCCAAAAATGGTTCGAAGAAGAAGGAAAATAGTTTGGTCTAAAAATGCGATTTCAACTAGAAAAAATATTTTCATCTATTGGAATAATAGAAACAAATCTAAAATATATAGCAAAAAATTACATCAATTATTTATTGAATCTCTAGAAATAGTTGCCAATTATCCCAAAATGGCTATTTCTACTGATGTAGCAAATGTTAGACTCAAATTAGTAAATGATTATTATCTTATTTACCAACTCACTTCGAAAGATATCATTCTTGTAGTTGATATTTGGGACACAAGACAAAACCCTCTAGACTTTCCAATAAAATAAAATGAAAAATAAAAACAAAGCCGTAATTATCTGGCTACTTTCAGGTTGCTTATTATTGTTTATAATGGTTGTGGTTGGTGGAATCACCCGATTGACCAACTCAGGATTATCAATGACCGACTGGCATTTGGTAACCGATACTTTTCCTCCACTAACCGAAGAAAAATGGTCTCAAGCATTCGAAGAATACAAGAAATTCCCCGAATACCAAAAAATCAACGTTCACAATGATTTTCAACTGGATGATTATAAATTCATCTATTTCTGGGAATGGTTTCACCGATTTATAGGACGAATCATTGGACTAGTGTTTCTAATTCCTTTTGTTTATTTCCTTATCAAAAAACGACTTTCAAGCGAAACCCTAAAAAAATGCGTGGGGCTTTTAGGAATGGGGGCTTTTCAAGGATTTTTGGGCTGGTTTATGGTTCGTAGCGGCTTAATTGACAATCCGGACGTAAGTCACTTTAGACTTTCCTTACATTTGACATTTGCTTTCATAACCTTTGCTTACACGCTATGGGTAGCCATGGATTTGACTTATCCTGAAAGAAAAAATGCAATAGTTCCACTTCAAAACATAGCTCGTTTTTCATTGGCTTTCTTGCTAATACAAATTATCTATGGTGGATTTGTAGCTGGCTTGAATGCGGGTTTAATTCACAATCATTGGCCAATGATGAGCGATGGACAATTCCTTCACGAAAGTGTAGTATTAGAAAAAGATTCCTGGTTATTAAGACTTACCGAAGGCAAAAGCGGAGTTCAATTTGTTCATCGCACTTTGGCTTATGTATTAGTTGGATTTATATTGCTCTTGGCATTTAAAAGTCATAAATTTGATTTAAACAAAGACCAAAAGTCAGGAATAAATGCCTTGGTAATCATCGTATTTTTACAATTCACATTAGGGGTTTTTACTTTGCTTTACAGTGTTCCGCTTTGGTTAGGATTGACTCATCAAGTAACGGCTTTCCTTTTGCTTGCGACAATGACCTACACTTTGCATCGATTGTCAAAATAAATAAACAAAATCCTCGGTTTATACCTTGGACATTAAAAAATAATACCTGACTATATTGTCGCATTTCACTTTGTTCCTTACCTTAAAATGTCAAAACTTACTGCCGAAGATAAATTTCTGGATTTGTCGGATTACGGAAGATCCATTGGAAAACTTTTTGCCAATCAATTAAAAAACACTCGTTTTACACCTATTCACGTTACACTCCTTTTTGGTGTTTCTGGCTTGATTGCTATTTACTGCATTTTGCAACATCATTACATTTTAGCTAGTTTTTTCATCATTCTGAAATCGATTATTGATGCTGCTGACGGAGAATTAGCGAGGATAAAAAACACACCTTCCTACACCGGAAGATACCTCGATAGCGTATTTGATATTGTCTTGAATTTTCTATTTTTTATGACAATTTTTTATGTTTCCAAAACGTCATTTTGGATGACACTATTAGCTTTTTTTTGTATCCAATTGCAAGGCACTTTATACAATTATTACTATGTCATTTTGAGAAATAAATCGGTTGGAGGGGATTCAACAAGTAAAATTTTCGAATACAAATCACCCCGAGCTTTGCTTGGTGAAACACAAAAATCCGTTGACCTTTTGTTTAAAATTTACACGATTGTTTATGGCGTTTTTGACAAAACAATTCATGCTTTAGATAGTGAAGCTTACAAAGTAAAAACGTTTCCAAATTGGTTTATGACTTTCGTTTCTATATACGGATTAGGATTTCAATTGCTGATTATTGCCACTATGCTTCCTCTGAATTTGATTGAATATATCGTTCCGTTTTTTGTTTATTACACTTTGTTTATTTTTGTCTTGATTGGTATCAGGAAGACCTTTTTTAAGGCTTAAAATCGCAATAGATTAAATCTATATTGAATTGCTAAATAATTAATATCCAGTAATTTTAATTTAATTTACATAATCTATTAATTTAAATATAATAATCGCATTCATATTCAAAAAGAACAGACTTCTTCACTACTCAAAGTTACTTCTCGAGCCCTATAAGCTAGCAAAATTACTTTCCATATTGAATTATAAAATTGAATATTTCCCCTTTATTGGCATTAAAAAAAATAGTGCTTTTTTTATTTACCCAAAAGAAAATTTTTGAATCCAATCCTCATTTCAAAATTCCAAAACAGCCTTTTTTAAACAAGTGTTTTTTGTCGTAAACAAAAAGTATTAATTTCAATTTAGAATCCAAGAGGTCATTTTTAAGCACAAGAAGAAGGTTTGTATTACACTCCATTTTCCTTTACATTTACACCGAAACTGATTTCAATTTTATGAAGACCGAAAAAGAAAAAATGATAGCCGGAGAATCTTATTTGGCAGGCGATTCAGTTTTAGTAAAAGACCGCCGAAAAGCTAAAAACCTTCTCCATAGATTGAACGTCATAGAATACAGGATAACCAAAAAAGCAAGAGAAATAATCCAAGAATTAATTCCTAATTCCGGGACTAATCTTTACATCGAACCTCCGTTTTTTTGTGATTATGGATACAATATTTTTTGCGGGGATAATGTTTATTTTAATGTAAACTGTGTTGTTTTAGACAGTGCAAAAATCACCATAGGCAATACTGTCTTTTTTGCACCCGGAGTACAGTTATACACATCAAACCACCCTCTGGAAGCAGAATCCAGAAAAACACTCGAAAATGCGCTACCAATAACCATTGGCAATGATTGTTGGATTGGAGGCAATGCCATTATCTGCCCGGGAATAACGATAGGAAACGGCTGTGTTATTGGCGCCGGTTCCGTAGTAACGAAGGACATTCCCGATAATTCACTGGCGGTAGGAAATCCAGCCAAAGTGATTCGGAAATTGAATGGATAGATTTCTTATATTAATAGACCCTAAAATAATCGAAAAAATATTATCAACAAATCTGAAATCTGAAATCTAAAATCTAAAATTATATTTTACCTTTGACTTTCAATAAAAACAAAGATTATGGTTTATAAATTCAGGGTGATTCTTGATGCTGAAGAGGACATTTTTAGGGACATTGCGATACTTGCAGAAGACACTTTAGAAGATTTACACAATGCTATCTTCAATTCTTTTGGATTTGACGGTATGGAAGTGGCTTCTTTTTATACTTGCGACGATACTTGGAATCAAGAAGACGAAATTCCAATGTTTGATGCCGGGGATATTCCGGGGGAACAAAAAACGATGAGCGATTACTTACTTTCGGATATTTTGGATACCGAAAATACTAAAATTATATATGTTTATGATTTCATCAATATGTGGACTTTTCTTGTTGAATTAGCCGCTATCGAAGAAATTTCAGCCGGGAAAATTTATCCTGAAACCATCTTTTCACACGGCGAAATGCCAGACGAGGCAATGGAAAAACATTTTATTGCCGATGAGGACGAGGAAGATTATAACGAATTCGAAGACGATTTAGACGAAGAAGACCTTGATATGTTTAGTGGAGACGATAGTTTTGAAGACTACGGATTTGAAGAAAACTGGAATTAAAGTATACGAAATTAATAAACAGAACCAAGATGAAAGACTTCTACTGTATCTTTCATCTTGGTTCTTTTTTCTATAAATATAAAAAATGATAAATTTATTCAACACACACATTGAAACCTTATCCATTCATAGAGTGGGAAACAAAAGTCGTAACGAAGCTATATTCCTGTCAGAGCAACCATTTAACTTGAATGATGAAGTTGTGCCGCTTATGAAAGAATATTTCTTCAGACCTTTTAGAGAAAAAGAAGAAAATTACTTTCAGTTTGCACATGAAGTAGACTTGGAATACAATGACATGTTCAAATTGGCAACTCAAATATTCGAAAATCCA
>JBIKPM010000170.1:0-5145 GCA_044357435.1 Flavobacterium sp.
TATTCAAAATCAAGAAATTAGATTATTTCTTTTTCTCGTTTTTTTCCATTTTGGCTTTCAAACCAGCAAGAATGTCATTGTTGTCTCCAAGAGTTGCAGCTGGTGCATTTGTAGTTGAAGAAACTGCTTCTTGAACTGCTTTCACTGCTTTTTCTTCTTCTTCACGGAAAATAGCCGTGTGAGATGCCACTACTCTTTTGAATTCTTTATTGAATTCGATTACTTTGAATTCAGCAGTTTCTCCTTTTTTCAATTTCTTTCCGTCTTCTTTTTCAAGGTGGCGTGTAGGAATGAAAGCAACGATATCTTCTCCGAATTCTACAGTAGCTCCTTTGTCAACAATCTCGGCAATTTCACCTGTGTGGATAGTTCCAACTGCGAAAGAAGCTTCGTATTGATCCCAAGGATTAGCAGTAGTTTGTTTGTGACCTAAAGATAATTTACGTCCGTCAACATCTAATTCTAATACAACTACATCTAATTTTTCACCAACATTTACAAATTCAGATGGATGTTTGATTTTCTTAGTCCAAGAAAGGTCAGAGATATAAATCAATCCGTCGATTCCTTCTTCTAATTCTACGAAAATTCCGAAGTTTGTAAAGTTTCTAACGATACCTGTATGTTTAGAACCTACTGGGTATTTCGCTGTGATATCAGTCCAAGGGTCTTGGGTTAATTGTTTAATACCCATTGACATTTTACGATCGTCTCTATCCAAAGTAAGGATAACAGCCTCAACAACATCACCCACTTTTACGAAATCTTGTGCAGAACGTAAATGAGTAGACCATGACATTTCAGAAACGTGGATCAAACCTTCAACACCTTCAGCAACTTCGATAAATGCACCGTAATCAGCGATTACAACTACTTTACCTTTTACTTTATCTCCGATAGCTAATTTAGCGTCAAGAGCATCCCAAGGGTGAGCGTTTAATTGTTTCAATCCTAATTGTATTCTTGTTTTCTCGTCATCAAAATCAAGGATTACAACGTTCAGCACTTGGTCTAATTCAAGAACTTCACTTGGATGATTGATTCTTGACCAAGAAAGGTCAGTAATGTGGATTAATCCATCAACACCTCCAAGGTCAATAAAGACACCATAAGAAGTAATGTTTTTAACAACACCTTCTAATACTTGTCCTTTTTGTAATTTTCCGATGATCTCTTTTTTCTGTACTTCAATATCCGCTTCGATAAGCGCTTTATGAGAAACAACAACGTTTTTGAATTCGTGGTTGATTTTCACCACTTTGAATTCCATCATTTTGTTTACATATACATCGTAATCTCTAATTGGTTTAACATCAATTTGAGAACCTGGTAAGAAAGCTTCAATTCCGAAAACGTCAACGATCATACCCCCTTTAGTTCTGCATTTTACAAAACCATTAACGATTTCACCTGTTTCGTTAGCCGAAATAACTCTATCCCAAGATTTGATAGTACGTGCTTTTCTGTGAGATAATACTAATTGACCTGTTTTATCCTCACGGATGTCAATCAATACTTCTACTTTGTCACCTACTTTTAAAGCTGGATTGTAACGGAATTCGTTTAAAGAAATAACACCTTCCGATTTTGCGTTGATATCAACGATAACGTCTCTATCCGTGATTCTAACAACTACACCTTCTACTACTTCTTCTTGGTCTGTCGCGATAAAAGTTTTTGAAACTAAGTCTTCGAATTCTTGTAAGTTTTTTTGATCTACTGCATCAATACCTTCTTCGAAATTGTGCCAGTTAAAATTTGCTAAAAACTCTTCTTGTGATTTTAATGTTTCAGACATGCTGATTAAAAATTTGTATTCTGTATTTTCTCGAGTTTCATAACGTGCTAGAAAACAACAGAAGTTGTTTGTATAAATAGTTTTTACCTAAAGGAAACTCTTATTCACCAAAAGGTGTGCAAAAGTAATTCTTTTTTATTTATCTGCAAAATAATTATGAGGAGATAATCTATTGATTTTTAGGAGCAAGACTTTTTCGGGTTTTTATGAGCTCTGCTCCCGCTTTTAGCTATATCTTTTACAAAGCTTCCTGCCTTTAAAAGGCTGGAAGCTTTGTAAAAGGATGCCGCTTCAAACGAAGTTCACTGAACTCCAATTAAAATATAAAGTATAGTGAAGTAATCGGGGCTATTTATGACTATTGGGATTTAGTGTCATACAAAAAAACTATAACTCCAATGTTGTGTAAAGATTTATAACTTTTGCTGAAATTTTACTTAAAAATAAATCCAAATCCCCTCACCTATTGGCAACTCGGTCACTTGGCGCAAGGAAAAAGTGGCTTTGCCGTATTCACATGTAAAACGGGCATAATGGGGCAAGGAACAAACAATTAATTTCAATCCCAGTTTTTCATAAAAAACTATCGATTTTTCAACATCTAGAACAGGAACTGTAATTTGGTTTAAATTCATTTTTTATTTCTTTTAGGCCATTCCTCTGGCAAAACCAACGGTGTCGCGATACATTTGCGGAGAAACTGCCGCATTGTTCTTGAAAAACCGACTGAAATAATGCTCATCGTCATAACCCAATTCATAAGCGATTTCTTTGACCGCTTTGTTGGTGAGATACAACTCTCTTTTGGCTTCGATGATGATGCGTTCTGATATCAAATGAGTCAAGGTTTTATTGAAATGATTCTTGGTTATTTTAGCCAAAGCCTTTGGAGTAATGTTTAACAAATCGGCATAATCGCTGGCCGAATGTTTGGTCTTGAAATGCAGTTCGATATAATTCTTCAAATTCTGAAGAATAAAAGGTTCTTTGGCATCCGTTGTTTCTACAAATTCATCGTCGGGTTGCTGTTGGTTTTTGAGTCTGGTAGCCGTAATCAAAACTATTTTCAGGTAGGAAACCAGCAATTCATATTGTGCCAATTCCGGATTTTGCATTTCGTTTTTTATCTGTCCGATGACCATTTCAAGAATGCTTTTCGAAGCTTCATCCAAGACTACATAAGGCGGCTTGAAGATATTATTGAACAAGATTCCGTTGCAGGCAATCTCGGCTTGGTGCTTGTAAATACAGAAAAACTCGGGATGAAAATGGATGACAATGCCTTCCAAGTTTTCTTCGGAAGCCAGCATAAAAGGTTGGTAAGGCGAAAAAGCAAAAAGAGTACCCGCTTCGAACGGATTTTCCGAAAAATCTGCCGTGACTGTTCCGCGCCCTTTTTGAATCCAGATCAGGGAAAAATAATTCAGTCTTTGGATTTCGTTAAACTGGCATTTGCTATCAAAAGTGGATAGTTTGAAAGCTAAATTCCCGTTTAGCGGATTGATCAAAGTGAAAGTCGATTCGTCCAGCATAATTCTCTTTATTTTTTGTAAATTTAATTAATTCCCGCTTCTTTCGATTTGGCGGTCAACCTTTTATTAATTATTTAAACTTTCGGTCTTTCTCCTCGATGGGCAAATCATTGATGCTGGCAAAACGTTTTTGCATCAAGCCATTTTCGTCGAACTCCCAGTTTTCGTTGCCATAAGCGCGGAAACATTGTCCTGCGGCATTATGGTATTCGTATTCAAAACGAACGGCGATGCGGTTTTCGCGGAAAGCCCATAACTCTTTTTTGAGTTTGTAGTCGAGTTCCTTTTCCCATTTTCGTTTCAGGAAGGCTTTCACGGCTTCTCGACCGTTGATAAACTCGGTGCGGTTGCGCCATTCCGTATCTATTGTATAAGCCAAAGCAATGCGTTCCGGGTCTTTGCTGTTCCAGGCATCTTCGGCGAGTTGTACTTTTTGCAAAGCAGTTTCTAGGGTAAATGGCGGAAGTGGTAATTTTTGTTCCATTAGGTCTGTGTTTAGAGATTGCTTAAAAAAATGAAATTTACGACAAACAATCGGGACAAAATAAACTAGCCTTAAAAATTAGTTTGGCGATTTCTTTTTCCATAGCCTGTTGTTTGTTTCGGGCATACCACAAATGCAAATCGGTGGCATAAGTGGCAGCGGTTTCGGGATTGGCTTTGAGTTTTTTGACTAAATCCTGTCCTTCATTGGGTCGTGGTCCCCAAATTCCTGTACTAGTATAATGCTCGTTGAGTTGGATTAATTTCGGAATAGCCCTGCCGTTATTGGTCAAATGCGCGTCCATCAAATCGAGGTTTTCATCCCGATAAACCAGTTTCAATGCTATTTTTCCTTGGCTTAATTCGGCAATTTTGTTCAAAACGGGAAGGGATTGCGAGGCATCGCCACACCAGTGTTCGGTCAAGACTAACCAATAGGTTTTATGATTCAAGTTGCCCAATTGCAGCAGCAATTCTTCCGAAGGCGCATAGGTTTTTTCTACTCGACGCATTCTGCTTTGATTCAAGGCGATGTATTCTTGAGTTTTGGGTTCTGAATTGGAAAGTAAATCCGCTGCCATTTGCTCTTTGTAAGTGGCATAAGAAATTCCTTTGTTGAAATAACGTTCGTAATCGAACTTCGTTAATAGTGCGGTTGCTGTAGTCATAATGCTTTTGTTTGTATGCTGACACAAAGTTGCAACAAACTCACGATAGCACAAATGGAGCAATGACGCAAAAGGATGGACAATTTTCCTTTCGGTAATAATTTCTTATTTGTTAATAAGTTAATTAGTTTTCTGTAAGTAAAATCACTAGGTTTGATTTGCAATTTAAAAAACTGGAGAATAACGTAAAGCCAACCCAATTTAGGCGGATTGGCGCAATAAGGTTGCGTATATTTAAGAGTTATGCCTCAGTTTACAGAACCGAAATACCGAAAGAAATATGACATTATTTATTGACAAAATTGAAGAATTTGATTTAGGAGGTTTCACTACCGACATCAAAAAAGCCGAATATATTTTAGCTGTACATAATTTGACTTTTGAAAAGATATTAAGCGAACACTCTAAAACGACTAAAATACCTTCAGGAATGTTTGCCACTGGCAGATACGTTGTTGCTTTTAACATAAGTTGGGATTTGAAAAATGTAAATATTGGCTTTATGAATTATGAAATGGATTTAGACAAATATTTTGATGTATTTGCTGATTGTCTTTCGCCTAAAGCAGTCGCAGGATTCCATAAATTAAGACAAGAAATGAAACTAAAAGACAAATCCGAATTAAGTAAAATTGAACTTTCCGACGACGACTCAGACTTTGTA
>JBIKPM010000171.1:0-5144 GCA_044357435.1 Flavobacterium sp.
GACTTGGACTAAATACCAATCCTTTAGCCCAGAATCTGGTCCGTCAAGTTATCCGGAACCTAAAATAATAACATTAGGCTTAAACTTATCACTATAAATTATATAAAAATGAAAAATAAACTTGTACTACTAACAATTACAACAGTTTTATTATGGAGCTGTTCCAATGATTTTTTGAATGAAAAAAACGAAACAGACCTTTCTGTGGATTTTATATATGACACTCCTGAAGGGATCGGTTTTGCAGTAACTGCTTTATACCCAATACAAAGATATATGGGTGATTATGGTGATATCAATCATAGTTTACCCACATTAGGGTTATTAACTGGGGATGATATTACTTTTACCCGTGCAGGAGAGAACTTATGGAAAGGAACGGCATGGTACGATCCCACGGCTCTTACTTCTGCAAATAGGGATGTGGAGGGTTTTTGGAATTACAATTATAAAATTATAGGTAGAGCTAACGAAGTTATTTTTTATGCTCTAAAAATGGATCAAAGTAATCCATTAGTGATACAGGCATTATCCGAGGCTTATTGTTTTAGAGCCCAGGCTTATTTCAATCTTTTAAGAAGATTCGACAATATTTATTTCACAACAGATGTGGTAACACCTTATAATATAAATGATGAAAAAGTGTATGCACCTGCCGATCAGGCGGTTGTAATGGCGCAAATAAAATCAGATCTGGATTATGCCATTGATCATTTATCATGGACAACACCTCAGACAGGACGGTATACAAAAGGAGCTTCCTGTCACATGAAAGCTTTGGTTGATATGTGGCCAATAAATGAGAATTTGGGTACAATGGATCTTGATGATGCGATTTTGAATGTAGAAAAAATCAAAGCCCAAGGAGTATATTCCTTAGTCGCGCAACCTCAAGATGTTTTTGCCCCTACAACATTTTCAGCTACTAGTGCCAAAATTAATAATTCAGAATCTATAATGGTTGATCAGTGGAGTAACGCTATCGGCGGTGCACCAGTTAATAGTGCCGGGGCTCTTACTGGACATCGTTTCGGGTCGTCCTTTATAAGTAGATATAATCTTACACCAAGCAATTCAGCATTTGTGGTTTTAGATTTAGAACAAGGTGGTACGCCATGGGGAAGAATCTATCCAAATGACTACCTCTTGAGTTTATATGATAAAATAAATGATAAAAGATTTAGCCAATATTTCATTCAATATTTCAAATTTAATAATATTCCGGTAGGTACTCCATTAGTCAGAAAATTAGAGATTCAAGCTCATGACCTTAACTATTTGTATGTAAATGGGCAGCCAAACAAAGATTTAGGATTGCCAGATGCCATTATTAACCAATTACAAGGGTATGTGCCAATTTCGACAGCAGTAGGCAAAACGCTTAATTTCAGTTTTGTAAATGGTGACAAAATACCTAGATTCATGGTTGGCAACTATGCAAACGAGTTGCATCCTTCTTCATCAAAATACTTTGATAAATGGACAAGACCCGTAACAGAAAATAGATCATTCAAGGATGTGTTGGTGTACCGTTATGCAGAAACTTGTATGATTGGAGCAGAAGCCTATTTACGTAAAGGAAATCAGGGCAAAGCATTAGAATTTTATAATCTTACGTGGCAGCGCGCGGGTAACGCGAAACGAGTAACTGCATTAACTCTTCAGGATATTTTAGATGAAGATGCACGCGAATTTTCACAAGAAGGACAAGGTCATCGTTGGTATGTATTAAAAAGATTTGGTGCTGCAACAATGGCAACCCAAATTAACACTTATGGCGGATCTGATAATTATTTGATGAAAACATTTTACGCAGTTTCAACGGGTAAAACAAACATAACTACAAATGTTACGAATGCCTTTAATTATCAATCCATACGTACTAACTTCAATGTAACTGTAAATAAAAGATGGCCTATACCTCTGAGTCAAATTAATGCTATGGGAGGGGTGTTTCCCCAAAACTACGGATATAATTAGATTTTTTTGTTCTATTAAAGTAAAATTGAGAGAGCTGTTTTAAAAAAAACACCCTCTCAATTTTTTAATAATTTACATTTCCAGTTAATCCCTTTTCGTATTAACCTGTTCCAAGAACCATTAATAGGGACTTTATAAGTTAAATTTTAAAATGAAATATTTCACTCTACTGTCGATTTTCTTTATTCAATTCAGTTTTTCACAAGGTTGTGACTCTAAAAAGATGAATCTTTTGGGAGCCATTAATTATCGCATCACTAAAACAGAAGCCAAGCCATGGGTAAAAGGAAAAGATATTCCTTGGCAATTTTTTGATGCATGTGCCGTTAGCGGAATAGATGGATTTTATCCAAGTCCGGTAAATGTATCAAAAAGTAAATTTGGTAGCGATATTACTCAAAAGTTCAACGCAACCGGGTTTTTTAGAGTGGAGAAACAGGGCAACAGATGGTGGGTGGTAGATCCATTTGGTTATCGCAATATTCAGGTGGTCATTAATTCTTTGCGTCAGGGTAAATCTGATAAAAATGAACAGGAATTCAATAATCGGTTTGGGAACAGTAAAAAGTGGATGAATACCACTGCCGATTCCCTAAAATTTTATGGGTTCAACGGGAGCGGTTCTTGGAGTGAAGACGAGCAGATTCAAGAATACAATAAAACAACAAAATCACCACTTACTTTTTCACCGAATCTAAATTTCATGAGCGGCTATGGTAAAAAGAGAGGTGGGACAGTTCAATTACCCGGAAATACTGGATATCCTAATCAATGTATTTTTGTTTTTGATACAGAATTTGAAACCTATTGCGACGAACGAGCTAAAGAGCTTGTAAAATACGCTAATGATACTAATTTGTTTGGCTATTTTTCAGATAATGAGATGCCTCTTGGCCTTGATAATTTACAAGGCTACCTCACCTTGGAGAACAAGTCAGATCAAGGGTATTTATTTGCTTCAAAATGGTTGGAACAAAAAGGACTAACCCTAGACAAAATTAAAGATAAAGACAAAGCAGAGTTTGCAGGAATTGTTGCCGATACTTATTATTCGATAGTTTCCAAAGCCATAAAAAAATATGATCCAAACCATTTATACTTGGGAAGCAGACTTCATGGCGGAGCCAAAAAAGTAGAAACTATCATTGCTGCAGCCGGTAAATATTGTGATATTCTTTCTATTAATTATTACGGGAGTTGGTCGCCAGAACCTTTACTGATTGATATATGGGATAGGGTGGGCAAAAAACCATTTATGGTTACAGAGTTTTATACAAAAGCAATGGATGCTGGACTTGCAAATACTTCAGGAGCCGGTTTTACTGTTCGTACCCAAAAAGATAGAGGAATCGCCTATCAACATTTTACTTTATCCCTTCTAGCCAGTAAATCATGTGTGGGCTGGCATTATTTTAAATACCAAGACAATGATCCCACAGCAAGAAATGTTGACCCTTCTAATGCTGATGCGAATAAAGGGTTGGTTGATAATAAGTATCAATTTTATACCCCTCTTATGAAACTTATGAAAGAGTTAAACGATAATAAATATGCTTTGATTACCTTTTTAGAAACCGAATCTAAAACTATAAAAGCAATCGAACCGATAGATATTATTTTTGCTATTGGCCAATCCAATATGGCAGGGAGGGCACCAATTGAAGATTATAGTGTGCTGCCCAATGTTTATTTAATGAATGCCGACGGGAATTTTGAACCGGCATCCCAACCGCTAAATAAGTATTCCAATATTCGAAAAGAGCTAAAAATTCAAGGTGTAAGCATAGCTAATAACTGTATGTTGAGTCTCCAAAAATCCTTGAATAAACCTTTAGGATTGGTCATGAATGCTCAAGGCGGTTCTTCTATAAACCAATGGTTTAAACCCGGGAATGCCAACTATGACAACTCTTTAAAACGTGCCAAAGAGGCTCAAAAACACGGTAAAATCAAGGCTATAATTTGGCATCAAGGCTCATCGGACATCAAAGATTCAAAGGGAGACAATTTTGTAGGTTATAAAGCGAAACTAAAAGAAATGGTCGAAAATTTCAGGAAGGATTTGAATGAACCGGAACTTCCATTTATTTGTGGGGAATTATCTGAACGTTCTGATTTTATTGAATTTGATCAGGAAGTAATCCGGAAAGTTAAAGAATATATTCCTTTTAGCGATTTTGTAACTGCAGAAGGGATAAAGCTTTTAGAGGATAATATTCATTTTGATGGGCAAAGCACCAATAAATTTGGTGATCGTTATGCTGAAAAAGTGTTGCCTTTTTTACAAAAAAAATAATCATTTTATAAATACAATTTTTTTTAGTAAAATAATATTGCAATAAATTCAAATTGTCCTAATCAAAAAACTAATGAAAACAGCTCTTAAAGTATTTTTTATTTTATTTTATGTAGTATCATTCGCAAATATTTCTTTGCCGGCTGTCTTTTGTGACAATATGGTTTTGCAACAGAAAAGCAATGTAAATATATGGGGAACTTCCAGTCCTGGAGAAGAAATAACCATTGCTGTGAGTTGGAACAAAAAAAGTTTTTCAACAAAGGCATCTGCAGATGGTAAATGGAAGTTGGCTTTAAAAACGATTCAAGGAGGAAACAAGGAATATACCATTACCCTAAAAGGAAACAATACCATTGTTGTCAACAAAGTACTGTTGGGTGAAGTTTGGTTTTCTTCAGGACAATCCAATATGGAATGGGTGATGCGAAGAGTTAAAGATGCTAAAAATGAACTTTCGGAAGCGAATTATCCTAATATCAGGCTTTTTAACATAACAAAAAAAACTGACAATACTCCTCAAGAATCTTTTCCAAAGGACAGTAAATGGCTTCCTTGCGATTCGACAAGCGTAAAGGAATTCTCGGCAGTCAGTTATTATTTTGCCCGTGAATTGCATAAAAAGCTCAATATGCCCATTGGAATAATCACAGCAAATTGGGGAGGAACAGGAGCTGAATGTTGGACTCCAGAGGAGAGTAACAGGGACAATCCTGCACTCAAAAATTTATTTGTTCGTTGGGAAGACTGGGATTCAAACAGGAAAAAGGATAGCATTTCTTTTGCGGATGCTAAATCAAAAGGAATAAAAATGGAAGAACCGCAATCGCTTTATATGACCAGCAGGCCACATCGACGCCCTTCTGTT
>JBIKPM010000172.1:0-5138 GCA_044357435.1 Flavobacterium sp.
AAACACTCTTTCGTTTTCCTTTTTGAACCATACTCTATTCGATATTACTTTGAGTTGTCCTTTCATGAAATAGTGCGACAAAAGGAAATCAAAGGTTATTGTCGCAATTTTTAAATATTTGGGTTCTCCTATTGCCAAATAGCTAAACATCATCGCTTCGGGGAGTACATTGTTCACATAAGTCATATAATCTTCATACCAGCACCAATATTCCTCAGAATTAATGTTATAAAGCTCCAATAATTTGTCGGCAAGTTGCTCAATATATACCCGAACTGTTTCTTCAGGATGAATCGAATAGTAGTAATACAACCCTTTTAAGGTATAGGCGATGGCTCTTGGTGAGTTAATCTCATATATTCTTTTGGATACTTTTTCCCAACAATTTTCAGCTCGAAGAACTATATTTGAAGGAAGTATTTCTTTGTGTGAAATGACATAACCCAGGCTCCATAGTGCTCTACCATTGGCATCCTCAAGATTGACTTCTAAGTTTTGTGAAGTTAATTGGCGCTCGAAATTTTTATAATTATCAAAAAAACCATCTTCTCGTTGAATCTCTTCTATAAAATTCAAATAGATATCCGCCAATTTCAAAACCTCTTCATCGTGATAAAGCGAATAATACATCACAATATTAATTAATGCTCTCGCATTGTCATCTAGGGTGTAACCCGATTCAGGGTCCGGATCGCTAAACTTTGAAAATTGCAGCATTCCATATTCAGTAGTTAATTCCTTAATATGGTCTAGTTTTATGGGAGGCAAACTAAATTTCAAATCTTCCTCACGGTTCGTTAATTCACCAAATAACAACCCATATTTGATGGCAACATTTTCCCAAATTGTCGAATGGGAGAGGGAATAAGCATTTTTTCCCATTACAACTCGTTTTTCTTTATTTTCAATAAGTTCTAGTATGGCTTTTTGAAATTCTATAGGATTGTCAAACTCCTTTAATAATATTCCGTTTCCACCTTCCAAGGCTTCCAAGGCATGAGGTATGGGTGTTGAAATCACGGCGCAACCGCAACTTAGGGCGTAGGCAAAGGTACCGCTTACCGCCTGGTTGGGGTCTTTGGAAGAAAACAAATAAATGTCTGACAAGGTTAAATATTCCAGCAATTGTTTCAATTCTAGATACTCATTTATAAACAGGACATTATTTTCTAATTGGAGTTCTTGGACGATATCGATAAGTTTGTTGCGGTATTTTTCACCTTCTCTTTTGATGATTTCAGGATGCGTTTTTCCAATGACCATATAAATAACTTCAGGATGTTTAGCAACGATTCCGGGCAAGGCATATAACACGGTTTCAATGCTTTTGTTTTCGCTAATCAGTCCAAAGGTGGACATCACTATTTTATCCGAATAGTGATATTTGTCTTTCAACAGTTCCTTTTGTTCCCAAAGCACGATATGTGTTCCATGGGGAATCCTATTTATTTTCGATTCCTGACAACCATATTGCTTGGTTAAAATGTCCTTTGATTTATTGGTTAACACTACAATTCTATTGGATAAATCAACTATTGCCTGAACCACTTTTTTTCTTTTTCCGTCTGGTTCAGGTAATACCGTGTGAAAAACCGTAATTATAGGTTTGTTAAGTGCCAGTAGAAAAGCGAGGAAATAATCTCCATATTCGCCACCATGAAGTCCAAATTCGTGTTGTATGCACACTAATCCTATGTCGTTTCGTTCATTTATTTTTTCCGCAATCAGTCTGTAATCCTCTATAGATGAAGATGTAATGATATATTTTACCTCAGACCCATATTCAAATTGTTGCTTGCTGTTTTGCAGCGCACAAACTTCAATGGGAAGGGTGCTTCCAAAAACTTTTTTTACGGAGTTAACGATGTCATTTGAAAAAGTGGCCAACCCGCACTCTCGAGGCGGATAAGAACTCACAATCAGCATTTTTATTCCCTTTTCATATTTCATATCACCTATTTTTTAGGGCTGGATTCTTAATTCGTGCAACAATTCGTTGATGTTCATTTTGGCAACGGCCGTATGTTTATCGGCTGCGCCATAATAGATGTAAAGATCTTCTCCAAACAAGGCGTGACCGGTCGGGAAGACCACATCGTTTACTTCGCCCTCTATTTCCCACTGTTTGGTAGGGGAGAAGAGCGGTAGGTCCAGTCTTGAGATTTCGACTTCGGGCTTGTCTAATTGCAATAATGCGGCTTTAGCGTGGTATATGGCACCAGTTGCCGTCTCTTGAACACCATGATAAATCATCAGCCATCCATATTCTGTTTCAATAGGAGGACCACCAGCCCCTATATAGTTTACTTCAAAAACTCCTTCGGGATCCAGAACGATATAATCGGTGAGGTTTTCTATATAATGTTCCCAAAACGGTTTGGTTAAATCCTTCCAATGGTCAAAATAGACAATTTGGATACCAGGCCAAATTCGATGTAAAAGGGCAAATTTCCCATTTATTTTTCTTGGAAAAAATGTCAAATCTTTGTCCCTTAAAAATCTAAATTCGTCATTTCCCAATCCTATCTGGTCAAAAAGTCTATAGTAATGATGGTATTTTGGATTCAGTTTACTGCCACAACACAAAGCCAGACGCTCATATTCAGAATAATTTATTTTTGGAGTGATGATTCCGTGCTTTTCGAAATGGATTAAATCTTTTGAAGTCGCAAGAGCCCCCATCGCATTGATGCCATCGTAAGCGGTGTAGGTGATATAATAAACATCTTCAATCTTGACGATTCTGGCATCCTCCACGCCATGTTTTTCATAGTCAAAATCACGTATGATCAAAGGTTTGTCATGTCTTTCTATTATTTTTAAAGGCCCTTCGGTTTTTGCATATCCAATGGTGGACAAATTGCCATTCTGTACCGCTCTGTATAAAATATGCACGGTGTCTCCTTCCTGATAAATACCTGGATTTAACACTCCATTATTTTCAAACTCCCTATCTGTGGGACTCAGAATTATCCCGTGTTTTTCTACCGTAATCATGATTTTATATTTTTTAAATTTTAGTAAACATTCGTAAGTATGCCATAAACTATTTGCAGTTTTCAATGCAAAGAATATTAGGTTGCATAGAAATTAGATTTAAGATTTGTACTTTCAATATTGATTTCAATACTTACCAAAATTCTTATAAATTTTGGAAGATAGGATTCAAAAAAAGTTGAGAGTATTCTCTTTTTCTAGGTTTCTACATGTTTTTTAAAATTTTAGGTACGTTTTGGGGATAATTATTTATTGTTTTTAAACTGATTTTTATTCCAAATTGGCTACTTTTTAGTTTTGTCCAACTGGGCGGCTTTCGCTTTTTCTTTTTCTAATTTTCGGAAATAACCCCTAAACAAAAAATTGTGTTTTAAGGCTTCAAGGTTCTCATTCAATCGGGAACTAGCTTGGTTAATATTGGTCATTGTCGAATCAATATTTCGCACTAATTTGGGGTCATTAGAAAGATAATTAATAGCACCTTTTCCGTCTTTAACATTTTTAATGGTTGCATTAAGGTTCGTAATTGCTTTATCAATCCCAACACTTGACTGATCTAAATTGGTCACCATATTTTTTATTTTGTGGGCTACAGCCGAATCTTTTATGACCCCAATAACATTGTCTTTACTGTCTAAAGATTCGATAAGTTGATTTAATTTGAGCACAGTTTCAGAGGCTCCTTTCCCCGTTAGTTTTAAATAACGCATGGTTTCTTTGAGGTCTCTTGCCATTAAAGTATCGGTGATTAAGGAACCCATAGTTCCCTTACCGTCCATCATTTTATCGGTGATTTTAAGTAAATTGGCAGTGAGTGTAGCAGCATTTTTATTGGTCTTGCTAAGTGTATTAAAAATATCGTCGGTACTCACGCGATTACGGGAACGAATCTCGTCACCGGGCTGAACAGAAGCCTCTTCACCTATTCCTGGGATAATATTAATAATCATGTTTCCTACTAAGCCATCAGAACCAATTGTAGCAATGGCATTTTTTTTAATGTGAGTAAAAATCGTTTTATCTATTATCATATCGACACGAATAGTCGTGTCATTAACCATCTCAATCCCACGAACAGTCCCAACGCTTATTCCTGAATAGCGAACATTATTGCCTAATTGCAATCCATTTACATTATTGAACACAGCTTCTAAGTGATTTGTTTTCCCAAACATTTTCTGCTTGTCGCCAATGAAATAAACGGCAAGGATAAAAATCAATAATCCGATGATTACAAAAAGACCAAGTCGGATTTTTTGTGAGGTTGTTTTTTCCATTTTATTGCTTATTTAAAGAATGCCTGTATTTTAGGATCATTTGAAGCAATTAATTCTTCAAAAGTACCTTCAGCATAATTGATACCATCAACTAATAAAATCATTCGATTCGAAATCGCTCTTGCACAATCCACATCATGGGTAATGATTATGGATGAGGTATTGTATTTTTTTTGGATAGAAATCATCAGCAACAAAATTTCTTTAGCTGTTATGGGGTCTAATCCGGTTGTAGGTTCATCATAAAGAATAATACTGGGTTGGAGTATCAATGTTCGTGCTAGTGCAATCCGGCGTTTCATTCCGCCAGAAAGTTCTTCAGGCATCAAGTTTATAGTATGGGCTAAACCCACATTTTCAAGAGCTTCCATAACCATTGGTGTGGTATCCTTTATTCTACCAAACTTCTTGGTATGGCGTCTTAAAGGAAATTCCAGATTTTCCCTGACGGTCATCGAATCATAGAGGGCACTGCCTTGGAAAAGAAAACCAACTTCGGTTCGAAGTTCGTCCAATTCCTCATGTTCGAGTGTGCTAATGTCTTTGTCCATTACTATGATGGACCCACTATCATATTCTTCAAGCCCAATCAAACATTTTATCATCACCGATTTTCCGGAACCCGATTTTCCCATGATAACCAAATTCTCTCCTTCGACTAAACACATATTGAAGCCATTCAAAACATGGTTGTCGCCATAACTTTTCCGTAGGTCTTTTATTTCTATGACAATTTTTTGTTTGTTCATCGATAGCTATTATAAATCATAAAAAATATCAGTAACAAATACGGCAACAAAGTCAATTATAAAAAGTAGCATTGAGGTGAAAACCACGGCAGAATTAGCGGCAAGTCCTACTCCA
>JBIKPM010000173.1:0-5118 GCA_044357435.1 Flavobacterium sp.
TTTTGGACGAAATGAAATTCAAACCCGAAGATATTGTAGTCATCAATTTATCGGGCCGTGGAGACAAAGATTTGAATACGTATATTGATTATTTCAAATTATAATTAAACGTTACGCTTTATGATTGAGATCGCTTCGCCACAAGCAATGACGAGAGATTCCCTCCCATCCCTAAGGCAAGAACAAAAGTAAAAAAACCAAACTTTATAGGTTAATACAACCTGTTGGGTTAAGATAAAAAGAAAGAAAAATGGAAAATTTATTTGCTTACGGAAGTTTAAAAGATAAAGAGATTCAAGAAACTATTTTTGGTCGTGTTCTAATGGGAACTGACGATAAACTAATAGGCTATGCCGTAAAGAAAATAGAAATTGAAGAAGAATTTGGCGTAATTCAATATCCTATTATTACAGCAACCCAAAATCCAGAGGATAACATTAGCGGAATTCTTTATCAACTTAGCCCGAGAGAACTTCAACTGGCCGATACTTACGAAGGAATACATTATAAACGTATTCAAGTGAAATTGGAATCTAATGAAATCGCTTGGACGTATAGTGCTTCCATTTAAATTTGTTAAAAATAAGATTAAAACAGATGCTGAATCTGATTAAAATAAAAAAATGAACAGAATAAACCAAAAATTACAAGAAAACAAAAAAATACTTTCCATCTATTTTTCAGCGGGTTACCCAGATCTAAACGATACAGTACAAATCATTCAGGATTTAGAAAAAAATGGAATTGACATGATTGAAATCGGATTGCCTTTTAGCGATCCATTGGCGGACGGACCAACTATTCAAGCTAGTTCTACCCAAGCCTTGCATAACGGAATGACCACTCAAGTCTTATTTGACCAACTCAAGGATATTCGGAAAACGGTTGCTATTCCGTTAGTGATTATGGGATATTTCAACCCGATGTTGCAATACGGAATAGAAAATTTCTGTAAAAAATGTGCTGAGATTGGCATCGACGGATTAATCATTCCTGATTTGCCCGTTGCTGTTTATGCAGATGAATACAAAGCCACTTTTGAAAAATATGGGTTAATAAACGTGTTTTTGATTACACCACAAACTTCTGAAGAGCGCATTCATTTTATAGACAGCGTTTCGGACGGATTTATTTATATGGTGAGTTCGGCAAGTGTTACCGGTTCCCAATTGGGTTTTGGGAGCACGCAGGAAGATTATTTCAGGAGAATTGCCGATATGAATCTGAAAAATCCTCAAATCGTCGGTTTTGGAATTAACAACGCAGCAACTTTTAATCAAGCCACGCAATATGCCAAAGGCGCCATTATAGGAAGTGCATTTATCAATCATTTAACAGAAAATGGAACAGGAAAAGTCGGGGAATTTGTGAAAGGGATTCGATGAAAAATTCCTTTTTTATTGTAAAAAATTTATTATCGCAAATTGCTTCACTAGTTCGACCTTTGGTCTCGGGTCGCAAATTATTAAGCATTGAATGCTTGGTGTAATTTACGAATTTGCGGTCTTTGTTAATTCTTTAATAGACTAAACTTAAGTTATTATCGTGTAAAAACCAGTTGATTTCCCTTGGATAAATTCGCATCAAATTGATAGCCCTCATAATTAAACCCTTTTAAATCTTCGATAGTTTCAGCACTCGTATCAATGATGTAACGCACCATCAAACCTCTGGCTTTCTTGGCAAAAAAGCTAATTATCTTCAATTTCCCGTCTTTGTAATCCTTAAATTCTGGCGTGATTACGGGGACTTTCAACGCTTTGATATCCACTGCCGAGAAATATTCATTGCTCGCCAAATTGACAAACAATTCTCCTTCCTGGAGTTCTTTGTTTAAGGATTTGGCAATAATTGGTTTCCAAAATTCATATAGATTCCTGCTTTCGCCAATGGGCAATTTAGTTCCCATTTCCAATCGGTAGGCTTGCATCAGGTCCAGTGGTTTCAGAAGTCCGTATAGACCTGACAAAATTCGCACACGGTCTTGCAAAATGTCTAATTTTTCTGTTGGAATCGAATAGGCATCCAATCCGGTATACACATCACCATCGAAAGCAAAAATAGCAGGACGTGCATTTTCGGCATTGAAAGGCGTTTTCCAATCTTGGTTGCGTTGCCAATTCAAATCAGCGAGTTTATCCGAAATATCCATTAATTCAGAGAGTGCTGCGGGCGATTTTTGTTTCAACACTTTGTGAACTTGTCGTGCTTCTTTTAGAAACAGCGGTTCCGAATGTTTTTTGGTGGGTAATGCTTTTTCAAAGTTTAGCGATTTGGCTGGCGAAATGACAATTTTCATAATTAGTGGTTCTCTTGATTGAAAGTTTCAAAAGTACAAATTGAAAAAATGAAAATGGAAGTTGACGAAGGATTTTATTTTTAACCTAAATACAATCGTAACATATCCCGTAGGGATAAAAATAATTGCCAATTAAACGATGTTTGTATTTAAATATTTTATGTTCAAAAATCAACATTGATTTCAGCTATTTACATAAATTATTTTTAGTTTTACAAGAATCTATTTCGTTAGATTTTGTGTTCCGTTAGGAACCAAATATTGGTAGAAAAAAATAGTAATCCCATTTCGCTGTCCCGTTAGGGACTTAACAATTATGGCAAATACATACACTCAAATCCATATTCATTTTGTTTTTGCCGTAAAATTCAGAAATGGAATTATTCAAAGTCTTTGGAAAGACAATTTATATCGATACATCACAGGAATTGTTCAAAACAATAACCACAAGCTTTTGGCAATTAATGGAATGTCAGACCATGTTCACATTTTAATTGGAATTAGGCCTTCCCAATCTGTTTCTGATCTTATGAAAGATATTAAACAGGGTTCTTCTTTATGGATAAATGAAAACAAACTGACGAACGGGCACTTTGAATGGCAAGAGGGATATGGTGCATTTTCTTATAGTAAATCACAAATAAATAGCGTCATTGACTATATTCAGAATCAAGAAATTCATCACAAAAAAAGAACCTTTAGAGAAGAGTATCTTGAATTTCTTGAAAAATTTGAAATAGATTATGATGAAAAATTTATTTTCAAAGATTTACTTTAAAGTATAGTCCCTAAAGGGACAAAAATTTGATAATAGATTTATTTTTACCGATATTTAGTTCCTAACGGAACATAAAACTATTCGTTTTTGTGAGTCCAATAAATTCATAACAATTTTAAAATATACTTTTTTTATGAGTCCAATTAAAATCCGAAAAGCGACCATTTCCGACTTTGAAATCATTCGAGAAATCAGTACCCAAACTTTCATAGAAACTTTTGCGGAAGTAAACACTACCGAAAATATGGAGCATTATGTTCGGGAAAATTTCAATTCAGAGCAAGTGTCATCAGAAATACGCAATCCTGATTCGGCTTTCTATCTTGCCACATTAGACTCGGAAACTATAGGCTACTTAAAACTAAATTTTGGCAATGCCCAAAATGAAATAGTACACAAAGAAGCCATAGAAATCCATCGGATTTATGTTTCGAAAGCATTTCTCGGAAAAAAAGTAGGGCAGTTATTATTGGATGAAGCGGTGAAAATTGCTAAAATAAGGGTGTTAATGCCATTTGGCTTGGCGTTTGGGAAGAAAACCACAGAGCAATTCAATTTCATGCTAAAAATGGTTTCGTGGAATTTGACAAACATTCTTTTATCCTGGGCGACGAACAGCAAACCGACTTGCTGATGCAACTCGACATAAATAAAGAATAGAAAAATACCAAATTAACCCACATGATTACCATAAAAAGAACAACCTCTGACGACAACAATTTTCAGGAATTGGTAAAACTATTGGATCTTGAGCTACAGGAACGCGACGGCGAAGAGCATTTGTTTTATGCCGCTTTAAATAAAACCAACACCCTAAACTATGTTATTGTGGCTTACGACCAAGACGAACCAATTGGTTGTAGTGCTCTAAGAGCCTATTCAAAAGACACGATGGAAGTGAAACGAATGTTTGTCCCGCTACAAAAACGCGGAAAAGGAATTGCCTCTACAATTCTAACTGCATTAGAAATTTGGAGCAAAGAACTTGGTATCAAAAAATGCGTTTTAGAAACAGGCAAAAACCAACCCGAAGCCATCGCACTTTATAAAAAGAATCATTACAACATAATTCCAAATTTCGGGAAATATGAAGGTGTGGAAAATAGTGTGTGCTTTGAGAAGGATTTGCAAGAGGATTTAATAACGTTAATCCAAAAAAACATATAAAAGTTTCTAAATTTAGAAACTTTTACTATCTTTGTAAAAAATTATTCGTTTGAAATATTTCGAAACAAGATTTTTAGAAGAAGCCGAAAAGTTTATAGCAAAACTCGACAGAAAAACGATATACAAAGTTTTCTATAATATTGATATTGCCGAACAAACCAACGACCCCAAATTATTCAAAAAATTACAGAATGACATTTGGGAGTTTAGAACAAAATTCAACGGACTTCAAATAAGATTGTTGGCTTTTTGGGACAAAACCGATGATAAAAATACGCTGGTTTTTGCAACTCACGGATTTGTAAAAAAGGTTGATAAAGTCTCTTCAAACGAGATAGATAGAGCAAGTAAAATAAGAGCAAAATATTTTAAAAATAAGCCTAAAAAATAACGCTATGGCAACTACAGAAATAAAATCGACTTCGCTTTCAGAAATGAAAGACAAATATATCGGAACCATTGGCACTGAAGAAAGAGAAAAATACGAATACGAACTTCGTATGGATGTTTTAGGTCGGATGATAAAAAAAGCAAGACAAGAACGAAATCTAACACAAGAACAATTGGGCGAACTTGTTGGCGTAAAAAAAGCGCAGATTTCCAAATTGGAAAGCAGTACCAATAGCGCAACAATTGATACTATTTTGAAAGTTTTCAAAGCATTAAAAGCCGACATCAATTTTAACGTAACTATAGAAAAACAGAATTTACAGTTAACATAAAAAATCTTACCCATTCAAGGAACAATTAAAGCAGCAAACCCGATAGGTTTGAAATACCTATCGGGTCAATGTCACCCATTATTCAATTTTATTTTTTGATGATTTTATAGGTATTCTTTTGGTTGGTTTCTTTGCTTGTCACCGTGACAAAA
>JBIKPM010000174.1:0-5113 GCA_044357435.1 Flavobacterium sp.
CTCAAATATATAAGTTTGAAATTTAAAATAACACTCCGAACTATTAAGGGGCTAAACTAGTGAGAATATAAAGGCGGATATTCCGTCAGTTTTCTTTTTTTTATTAATTTTATGTAAAATTCAGCAAAAAAATTTGAAACTTAATTTAACCCCATTTTAATACAAAATAGTTATGACAGTACAATATCAAGGAGAACAAAACGGAATTCCGACAAAATTTACCATAAGAATCATCGGAAATAATATCTCGAAAACGAGTTCCAATTTCCAAATTGATTTTTTGGTAGGCGACAAGCAATTGCCAACTTTCAAGACTCAAATTCACAAGAGTTTGTCTAATTGTTTAAAAGAAATTTACTTGTTCACAAAAAACAACCACATCAAGTTAGATGCTTCTTCAGAAAAAGTGGCGCCTAAATTAGTCCCTTACAATTTGGCTTTGTACAACTACCACAAGCGCGTCTTGTTTATGGCATAAGCCTTAATTTTACAGGTAAAAACCACAACAGAATTAGATTTGTTGTGGTTTTTTGTTGTTTTTACGCTAGCTATTTTACCTTCATTTAAATCTTTTCCGGGAGTTACCTCGGCGGTTGATTTTGTTTTGGCAATTCGAAAGCCGTTTTTGATGCTAGGATATAATTGATTCGTTTTTAATTGTGATTGTTTGGAGTCACGGATAAAAATCTTGGTAGTTAAATTAAACTATTATTCAGATTTGTCAAAACATCCCAAATGAAAAACCAAAACAGAATTTGTGGACTGTATCGCCCCGTTAAGTCAAATGCTTTGTGTTTCACGGAATTTTATACGTTTCAATAATAAAAAAATGTATTGCATTGATAATCAGTTATTTTTTTGTTGCATGAAATTTTTTTTGCTATCTTTAAATAAAGAAATTTTACAACAATTTAATACATATACTCATGAAAAAATTAAATATTATTTGGGTAATGGTGATGGCTTGTGTAATCAATATAACGCCTCTATTCGGACAGTCGAGCTCCAAAAAGAATAAAATTATTGCTGACAGTAATGCAGCAAAGGCGGAGTTTATCGAAAAGGATGCTCTTATGAAAGGGCTTTTTGAAAAAGCGTATGGCTATGTCATCTTTCCCAATGTTGGCAAGGGAGGATTTGGTATTGGGGCGGCGGCAGGCAATGGAGCTGTCTATGAACATAACAAGTTGATAGGTATGGCAAAGTTGTCGCAATTGAGCATAGGATTCCAAGCAGGTGCACAAGCCTATCGGGAGGTTATTTTTTTTGAGTCCAAAAAGGAAATGGAACGGTTTAAAGATAGTCGATTCGAGTTTTCTGCCCAAGTTTCAGCGGTTGCCGCAACAGAAGGCGCCTCGGCGAATGTAAAGTATACGAATGGCGTCATGGTGTTCACCATGCAGAAGGGTGGGCTTATGTACGAGGCTTCGATTGGTGGACAAAAATTCAAGTTTAATAAATTGTAGTAATTTTTGCTCTTTGTTTATACAAAGACCCAACATGTTTTTAAAACCTGTCGGGTCTGATAGAATTATAACTTTTTGTAGCATAATTTGCAACCCATAATGCAATAAAAACACCAACAACAGTAGGGATAAAATTGGAATACATTTCATCCAAAATTTTGCTAATAACAGTCATAAAAATTTAATTTATTAAAATATACCAATCAATATAAAAAAATTCGATTGAAATAACAAACCTTATCCTTTTTCGATATTGCTAAAATAGAAATAAAGCATTACAAATCATCAAAAAACCTTTTATTTTTTTACAATTTTTCTTACTTTTAAACACCAAAAAACAACCTCAACATCTTCAGCTTTACTGCTAAACTTGTTGGGGTTTTTGTGTAATCTATATGAGATTGCTTCGTGCCTCGCAATGACGCTCTATCCTTCTATTTTGGCACTCAGATCAAACCATCGTTCCTCTTTCGCCTCGATTTTAGTGATGATATTTTCCAGTTCTTTGGCTTTAGCCAGCACCTCATTTTCGGCAACTTTTCCGTCTGAAAATAATTGTTCGATTTTGGCTTTGTCAATCTCTAAATTCTTTATTTCTCTCTCTATTTTCTGGAATTCCTTTTGCTCGTTGAATGTTAAATTTCCGTTGGGATTGTTTTGTTTCCAATCTTTTTTCTCGGCCTTGTTGTCCTCTTTTTGCGCCACATCGGCACTGTCTTCATACGCCCTGAAATCGGAGTAATTGCCGGGGAAATTTTCTATTTCGCCCTGCCCCCTGAAAACGAATAAATTGTCCACGATTTTATCCATGAAATATCTATCGTGCGAAACGACCAACAAACAACCCGGATAGTCCAAAAGGAAACTTTCCAAAACATTTAAGGTCACAATATCCAAATCATTTGTGGGTTCATCCAGAATCAAGAAATTCGGATTTTGGATTAAAACGGTACATAAATACAGACGTTTTAACTCACCACCACTAAGTTTTTCTACAAAATCGTGTTGTTTTTTTCGGTCAAAAAGAAACCGCTCCAACAATTGCCCTGCAGAAATAATTTTCCCTTTCGTGAGCGGAATGTATTCGCCGTATTCTTTGATGATGTCAATTACTTTTTGTCCCGGTTTTGGGTTGATGCCACTTTGGGTGTAGTAGCCTACTTTAATGGTATCGCCCTTAATCACTTTCCCGCCATCTAGGGGGATGGTTCCGGTAATTAAGTTCAAAAAAGTCGATTTCCCTGTTCCGTTTTTTCCAATGATTCCCACGCGTTCTCCCCGTTGAAAATCGAAGCTGAAATTATCCAAAATGACATGGTCTTTGAATTTTTTGGAAACCTTGTGAAGCTCAATAATTTTGCTTCCCATGCGCTCCATATTAATTTCGAGTTCGACAGCGTTTTCCCGTCGGCGACTTTGGGCTTTTTCCTTAATGATATAAAAATCATCCTGGCGTGATTTGCTTTTGCAGGTTCTGGCCTTGGGTTGGCGACGCATCCATTCCAGTTCTTTGACAAACAGGTTTTGGGCTTTGTCCACACTCGAATTTTCGGAAGCAATGCGCTCTTCTTTTTTCTCTAAATAATAAGAATAATTGCCTTTGTATTGGTAAATTTTTCCGTTGTCGAGTTCGATGATTTCGTTACAAACACGCTCCAAAAAGAAACGGTCGTGTGTCACCATAAACAAGGTGATGTTTTCTTTGGCAAAATAACTTTCCAGCCATTCGATCATCTCCAAGTCCAAGTGATTCGTAGGTTCATCGAGAATCAACAAGTCGGGACGGTTGATCAAAATAATGGCGAGAGACAATCTTTTTTTCTGTCCACCCGAAAGGTTTTTTACTTTTAGTTTGAAGTCTTCCAACTTCAATTTGAATAAAATCTGTTTGTATTGGGTTTCAAAATCCCAAGCATTGTGTTGGTCCATTCCGTCGAAAGCTTTTTGGTAAGCTTCTTCGTCTTCGGGATTTTCCAATGCTTTTTCATAGGCTTCGATTACTTTTAAGCTCTCGTTATCCGAGGCGAAAATACTTTCCTCAATGGTTAACTCGTCCTGTAACTTATTGTCTTGCGACAAAAAAGCCATTCGGATGCTTTTTCGAAGTATTACTTGTCCAGTATCAGGCTCGTCAAAACCGTTGATGATGTTCATTATGGTGGTTTTTCCGGAACCATTCTTCGCTATGAAAGCAATTTTTTGGTCTTTGTTAATCCCGAACGAAATATTTTCGAAAAGGCTACGCTCTCCAAAAGATTTCGAAATATTTTCTACTGATAAATAATTCACAAGTGTAATTTTTTGCAAAAGTAAGTCATTGCAAGGCACGAAGCAATCTTTTAATTTTTCGACTTTTTGAAATTATTTTGTACATTTGAATTCTAAAATTGTTTATTATGAGCAAGTCAAAAAAAAATAGTGCTGACAAAAAACTGGATATTGTTCAAGAGCCAGAAATTGAATATACATCTAAATCTGAGATTATTCAGGAGGATGTTATGTCAGAATTATTAGAAAAACTCATAAAAAAAGGAATTGAACAATGCGAAAAAGGAGAAACCACTCCGCACGAAGTTGTTATGGCAAGAATTAAGCAAAAATTCAATCTTCCTCTTTAATGTTAAAAGTTAAATGGTCAACTTTAGCAGAAACCACTTTAGTAGACGAAATTGATTTCATTATAAAGAAATGGAATTTAGCCGAAGCGGACAAATTTGTATCATTAGTGTATGATTATTTAGAGAGGTTGACAAAAAATCCCGAAATCGGAATTTTTAATTCAAAATTCAATTGTTTTTCAATCGTAATTTCAAAACAAACTACTTTGTTTTATAAAATTTTGGAATCTGAAAATAAATTAGCGCTTGTTTTATTTTGGAACAATAAACAAAATCCGGCTTATCTTAAAAAAATGTTGCACGAATCTCATTAAATTATTTTATGCAACTATCCGTTATCATCCTTAATTATAATGTGCGCTATTTTCTGGAGCAATGTGTCCTTAGTGTCGAAAACGCCATAAAAAATATGGACGCGGAAATCATTGTCATCGACAATAATTCTTCTGATGATAGTTGCACGATGATGAAACAGCGTTTTCCTAACGTCAAATTAATTGAAAACAAGGAAAATTTAGGTTTTCCAAAAGGGAATAACATTGGGGTTGCCCATGCCAAGGGCGAATATATTTGTATTCTGAATCCAGATACGGTCGTTGCCGAAGATACATTTACGAAAGTGTTGGCTTTTGCCAAAAAACAATCCGATTTAGGCATTGTGGGTGTAAAACTTATCGACGGAACGGGAGATTTTCTACCCGAAAGCAAACGAGGTATTCCAACACCTTGGGTGGCTTTTACCAAAATCACGGGTGTGTATAAAATATTTCCAAAATCAAGAATCTTCGGGAAATATTACGCCCAACACCTATCAGAAAATGAAACCGGAAAAGTCGATATTCTTGTGGGCGCTTTTATGGTAATGAAACGGGATTTGTACAATGAAATCGGCGGTTTTGACGAGAATTGTTTTATGTATTCGGATGATATTGACTTGTCGTATAGTGTCTTAAAAAAAGGAAAATCGAACTATTATTTTCACGAAGCTTCGGTCATACATTATAAAGGGGAAAGCACGGTTAAGGATGG
>JBIKPM010000175.1:0-5106 GCA_044357435.1 Flavobacterium sp.
CTATTGGCATGAGGGAAAAATGTATTACAGAGGACAAGTTGTTATAGATAAGTCTGCAGCTGTTGCTTAATACGTTTTTGTAAATGATATTCGAACTCTCACAATGTGAGAGTTTTTTTTGTTGTTCATAATTTTAATTAAATAAGAAGTTCTAAAAGGAATAGGGATTAGATTTTTTTTTGTAATTTTCAAGCCCTTTACAAATTTTTCAAGTGGCAGCATTTGGAAAGAAATAACAGAGTACAATGAATAAAATTACAGCCGCAATTACAGCTGTTGGAGCTTACGTCCCAGACTACGTTCTTACAAACAAGATTCTCGAAACATTGGTTGATACAAATGACGAATGGATTACCACTCGTACGGGAATAAAAGAGAGAAGAATTCTTAAGGATGATAGTAAAGGAACCTCTTTTTTGGCAATAAATGCCGCACTTGATTTAATAAAAAAAGCTAATATTGATCCCCTAGAAATAGATTTGTTACTTATGGCAACGGCTACTGCCGATATGCCTGTAGCATCTACTGGAGCATATGTTGCAACAGAAATTGGAGCGACAAATGCGTTTGCTTACGACTTACAATCAGCTTGTTCCAGTTTTTTGTTTGGAATGTCAACTGCCACCGCCTATATAGAATCTGGGAGATATAAAAAAGTATTATTAATTGGGGCAGATAAAATGTCCTCAATTGTAGATTACACTGATAGAGCAACCTGCATCATTTTTGGAGATGGAGCCGGAGCAGTTTTATTCGAACCCAATTATGAAGGATTAGGTTTGCAAGATGAATATTTAAGGACAGACGGTGATGGAAGAGATTTTTTAAAAATGACAGCTGGAGGATCCCTTTATCCAGCTTCAGAACAAACGGTTATCGATAATCAGCACAATATCACCCAAGATGGTAAAACAGTTTTTAAATATGCTGTTACCTATATGGCAGATGCTTGTGAGATGATTATGCAGAGAAATAATTTGACCAATGAAGATGTTGCGTGGTTGGTGCCACACCAAGCCAATAAAAGAATTATTGACGCAACCGCTAATAGAATAAATTTAGAAGATTCAAAAGTATTGATGAACATAGAAAGATACGGAAATACCACTTCTGCAACTTTGCCCTTGGTTCTTAGTGATTTTGAACATTTATTTAAAAAAGGGGATACAATTATACTTGCCGCTTTTGGTGGCGGATTCTCATGGGGATCTATTTACTTAAAGTGGGCATACGATAAACAATAAATTTAAACTAAAAACAAATAATTATGGATTTAAAAGAAATTCAAAACTTAATCAAATTTGTAGCAAATTCAGGTGTTGCGGAAGTTAAATTAGAAATGGATGATGTTAAAATCACCATTAGAACAACGCTGGAAGGAAATGTTTCTGAAGCGACTTATGTCCAAATGCCAGTTCAATCTGCTATCCAGCAAGCGGCCGTTCCTCAGCAAATCGCTCCAGTAGCTCCAACTCCTGTAGCGCCAGCAGCAGAAAATTCTAATTACATTACTATTAAATCTCCAATTATTGGAACTTTCTATAGAAAACCATCGCCAGACAAACCTATGTTTGTTGAAGTAGGCAGCACAATTGCCAAGGGAGATGTACTTTGCGTAATCGAAGCGATGAAATTATTTAACGAAATAGAGTCAGAAGTTTCCGGTAAAATTGTCAAAATATTGGTTGATGACATGTCACCGGTTGAATATGACCAACCATTATTTTTAGTAGATCCATCTTAATTTTTTTAAAATTATAGAATAAGCAAATTCCAAATTCCAAAAAAAATAGTGCTTGGACTTGGAATTTGGAATTTAATTTTGGAATTTAATTTAAAAAAATATGTTTAAAAAAATATTGATTGCAAATAGAGGAGAAATTGCGCTCCGCATAATTAGAACATGTAAAGAAATGGGCATCAAAACAGTGGCTGTTTATTCCACCGCCGATGCCGAAAGTTTGCACGTAAAGTTTGCAGATGAAGCGGTTTGTATAGGTCCGCCCCCAAGCAACTTGTCTTATCTAAAAATGTCAAATATCATTGCCGCTGCTGAGATTACTAATGCAGATGCAATACATCCTGGATATGGATTTCTCTCCGAAAATTCTAAATTTTCAAAAATATGCCAAGAACATAGAATTAAATTTATAGGCGCATCTCCTGAAATGATTGATAGAATGGGAGACAAAGCTTCGGCCAAAGCCACCATGAAAGCGGCTGGAGTTCCATGTGTTCCTGGTTCAGATGGATTGTTGGAATCTTTTGAACAAACTCAAAAACTGGCCAAAGAAATGGGCTATCCTGTAATGCTAAAAGCAACAGCAGGTGGCGGAGGGAAAGGAATGCGTGCCGTTTGGAAAGAAGAAGAGTTACTAAAAGCATGGGAAAGTGCCCGTCAAGAATCAGCGGCAGCTTTTGGAAATGACGGCATGTATTTAGAAAAACTTATCGAAGAGCCGCGACACATCGAAATTCAAGTAGTAGGAGATTCATTTGGAAAAGCCTGCCACCTCTCTGAAAGAGATTGTTCTGTGCAACGTCGCCATCAAAAATTGACGGAAGAAACTCCTTCGCCATACATGACTGACGAATTGCGTCAAAAAATGGGAGAAGCAGCCGTAAAAGCAGCTGAATACATTAAGTATGAAGGTGCAGGGACGGTAGAGTTTTTGGTTGACAAACACCGTAATTTCTACTTTATGGAAATGAATACCCGTATTCAAGTAGAACATCCAATCACCGAACAAGTTATCGATTATGATTTAATTCGAGAACAAATTTCAGTTGCTGCAGGAATACCTATTTCAGGAAAGAATTATTTACCACAACTACACGCTATTGAATGCCGAATTAATGCTGAGGATCCTTATAATGATTTTAGGCCTTCACCGGGAAAAATCACAACACTCCACATGCCTGGAGGTCATGGAGTGCGTTTGGATACTCACGTATATTCGGGATATACCATACCGCCAAATTACGATTCTATGATAGCTAAACTAATCACCACGGCTCAATCCCGCGAAGAGGCTATTAGTAAAATGAGGAGAGCTTTGGACGAATTTGTTATTGAAGGCATAAAAACTACTATTCCTTTTCATCGACAATTGATGGATGATCCACGGTACATCGCCGGGGATTATACCACAGCTTTTATGGATACTTTCAAAATGAATGATCCAGAATAAGGAATTGATTTAAAATAAAAAAAGCTTCTCATTGAGAAGCTTTTTTTGTGCGGATAATAGGACTCGAACCTACACGCCTTGCGGCACCAGATCCTAAGTCTGGCATGTCTACCAATTTCACCATATCCGCTCAATTATCTCACTATGCTCTTATTTTAAAGAGGAGTTCGTTGAACTAGTGTTTGTGGGTGCAAATATAAACATAACTTCTTACTTTCAAAGGAAATTATCCAAAAATATTCCCTCTCTTTTTCGTACTTTTGAAAGTATACAAATGAAATAAAATATGGAAAACATAAAAGCCTACGTTCAGGAGCACCAGGAACGTTTTATTGCCGAATTAATCGAATTGTTGAAAATTCCTTCCGTAAGTGCCAATTCCGCTTACCGCCAAGAAATTATCAATACGGCAAATGCGGTTAAAACAAGTCTGGAAAAAGCAGGCTGCGATTTCGTAGAAATTTGTGACACACCCGGAAATCCAATAGTATATGGCGAAAAAACCATTGACGTGGCTTTGCCAACCGTTTTGGTTTACGGACATTATGACGTGCAACCCGCGGACCCGATTGATTTATGGATTTCTCCCCCTTTTGAACCCGTTATCAAAAAAACCAAAATTCATCCCGAAGGGGCCATTTTCGCCCGTGGTTCTTGTGACGACAAAGGCCAAATGTACATGCACGTGAAAGCATTAGAATACATGATTCAATCTAATACTTTGCCTTGCAATGTGAAATTCATGATTGAAGGCGAAGAAGAAATTGGTTCCAAAAGTTTGAGCTGGTTTGTGGAGCGCAACCAAGAAAAACTAAAGTGCGATGTGATTCTGATTTCGGATACAGGAATGATTTCCAACGAGCAGCCTTCCATTACTACCGGATTACGTGGTTTGAGTTACGTAGAAGTGGAAGTGACGGGGCCCAATCGCGACTTGCATTCTGGATTGTATGGCGGCGCGGTTGCCAATCCCATCAACGTTTTGGCAAAAATGATTGCTTCGCTTCACGATGAAAATAACCACATTACCATTCCCGGTTTTTATGACAAAGTACAAGAATTGTCTCCTGAAGAAAGATCCGAAATGGCCAAAGCACCTTTCCACTTGGAAGAGTATAAAAAAGCATTGGATTTAAATGACGTATATGGCGAAAAAGGCTATGTGACCAATGAAAGAAATTCCATCAGACCTACTCTGGACGTCAACGGAATTTGGGGAGGATATACAGGCGAGGGAGCCAAAACGGTCATTGCAAGTCAGGCTTTCGCCAAAATTTCGATGCGATTGGTTCCGAATCAAGATTGGGAAGAAATCACTGAATTGTTTACCAAACACTTCATCAACATTGCCCCAGCCGGAGTGAAAGTGAAAGTAAAACCACATCATGGCGGACAAGGTTATGTGACGCCAACCGACAGCATTGGCTACAAAGCCGCCAACAAAGCCTACACCGAAACCTTTGGAGTTCCTGCAATTCCGGTTCGTTCGGGCGGAAGTATTCCAATTGTGGCCTTGTTTGAAAAAGAATTAAAAAGTAAAACCATCTTGATGGGATTTGGTCTCGACAGCGATGCGATTCATTCCCCAAACGAACATTTCGGGATTTTTAATTACCTGAAAGGAATTGAGACGATTCCATTGTTTTATAAGTATTTTGTGGAGATGTCGAAATAGGTTTTGCCGCAAAGACTCGAAGTCACAAAGAAAGAATCCGTTCAATCTATAAAAAGAGTGATCGGATTTTTTATACGATGACAATTTTTTAACATTCAAGCCTAACAGGAATATTTAGTCATTCCTTAAGAACCCACTTTTTGAGTTTTCAGATTTTTTACCAAAAATACATTTGCAAAAATAAGCAGTAAAAATTCGAGCCAAAGAACAATTTGTACTTTGATTTGGTTAAACCTCATT
>JBIKPM010000018.1:0-14781 GCA_044357435.1 Flavobacterium sp.
CCTTCCTGAAGTTGATTTTAGAGTCGTTTGCAGCAAAGGGACTTATATTCGTTCTTTGGCTTATGATTTTGGCAAAGCCATGGATTCTGGCGCACATTTAACGGTTTTACGCAGAACAAAAATTGGCGAATATGATGTTTTGAATGCGATAGATGTTAACTTGTTTGAAAGCAGCTTATAAGTCCATTATTTCTTTAAAAATCAATTCCTTTGTTTTTTAAGCATGCATGAAAAATAGTGGGACACAAATATCGGACATGAACTCCTTAAAAATAGCTGCATATGAAAATCATAACTATTATGGCGGCGACATTGCTCTTTACAATTGCTGTTTTTGGACAGAATAAAAGAAGTTCCTATACACAATTCAGTCTTTCGATTCCTTTAAGAGGAAATCCAGACAGAGGTGATGACTCTTCCGAATATTGGTTTTTACCCGACGGTGTGAGTGCTAAATTTAGTGGCGGATTTCATTATAACAAACGTATCGCAATGGGCATAAACACCGGATTAGATTGGTTGGCTACTGAAAAACTGGTTGTAGTAGCCGTATTTGCCAACTTGAGATTAGGCACAAGACTAGGTCCCGAAGCACTACTTTACCTTCAAACTGGATATGGAAAATCAATTGTTTTAGGAAGAGGGAATTTAATGGGTAACTACAAAAAGATAAGTCTTGGCATAGAAGATTATGACGGAATTTCATTATTTGCTGAAATTGCCCAATATGGATTTTCTTTTAAAAATACGGATGAAGTATGGAGTATCAGCTTAGGGATTTCTTGGACGACTTTTAAAAATAGAAACAAAGTCCCTAATTAATTGTTTCATGTCAAAACTCCCTTTCGTAGATTATCTTTTTGGGTTTGGTAAATGCACGTATTACATTCGAAAAAAGAATATTTTCCGCAAATAGACCTCCGAATAAAATCAATCAGCATTTTTTTAAAAACAGTATTTCCAAAAAACAGAATATGACTATATTTGCACAACAAAACTAAAACAAACAATTACCTGAGCCCGGAAAAGCCTGACTCCAAATTTTAATACTATCATGAAATACAAAAGAATTCTTCTAAAACTAAGCGGTGAAGCATTAATGGGCGATAGACAGTACGGTATCGACCCTGCAAGATTAGACGAATATGCCGATGAAATTAAAAAAGTTCATGATAAGGGAGTGGAAATCGCCATTGTGATAGGTGGAGGAAATATTTTTAGAGGCGTTGCAGGAGCCAGTAACGGCATGGATCGTGTTCAAGGCGATTATATGGGAATGTTGGCCACAGTTATTAACGGAATGGCTTTGCAAGGGGCACTAGAACATAAAGGAATGAAAACTCGTTTGCAAACTGCCCTGAAAATGGAATCTATTGCTGAGCCATACATCAAAAGAAGGGCGGATCGTCATCTTGAAAAAGGGAGAATCGTTATTTTTGGTGCTGGAACTGGGAATCCTTATTTCACCACTGACACCGCAGCCGTTTTGCGTGGTGTAGAAATTAACGCTGACGTGATTCTAAAAGGAACAAGGGTCGATGGTGTATATACTGCAGATCCGGAAAAAGATGCGACTGCAACCAAATTCAATTATATTTCTTTTGAAGATGTATTGAAAAAAGGATTGAATGTTATGGATACAACAGCGTTCACCTTGAGTCAGGAAAATAAATTGCCAATCGTAATTTTTGACATGAATAAAGAAGGTAATCTGTTGAAAATTTGTGAGGGAGAAAATATAGGAACTTTAGTAAATATATAGTTAACGGCTCCAGGCGTTGGGTATTGGATTTTTCCAAACACCTAGAACCTAAAACCTAATACCTAAAAAAAATGACCGAAGAAATAGAATTTATATTAGAAAGTGCTGAGGAATCCATGATGGATTCCATTGCGCATTTAGAAAAATCATTTTTAAATATTCGAGCAGGAAAAGCCTCGCCAGCCATGTTGGGGAGCGTTTTCGTTGATTATTATGGTTCGGCGACACCCCTTTCACAAGTGTCCAAAATTAGTGTTCCCGATGCACGAACTATCACATTACAGCCTTTTGAAAAAAACATGCTGCATGCAATCGAAAAAGCAATTATGGTGGCGAATATAGGTTTCAACCCTATGAATAACGGAGATGTAATCATAATAAGCGTTCCGCCTTTGACAGAAGAACGAAGACGCGAACTTGCCAAACAAGCAAAATCAGAAGCTGAGGATGCCAAAATAGGGATTAGAAATTCTCGTAAAGATGCCAATACCGAAATCAAAAAATTGGAAAAGGAAGGGACTTCCGAAGATATTTGCAAAAGCGCCGAAGAGGAAGTGCAAAATTTAACCAACAGTTTTATCAAAAAAATTGATGAGCTTCTCGTTAACAAGGAGGCCGAAATCATGAAAGTGTAACTTTTGACAAAACAATATTAAATCCGCTTCGTGCGGATTTTTTATGCTTATTTTTGTCCAAACAAAATGAGGTTGTTGAAGTCTGAAAAAAACCTTTTATGAAGCAATTCTATTTACTGTTTTTCCTTTTTACATTTTCGCTTCAAGCACAATTTCAGATAAACGGAATTGTGAAAGAATCTTCGACTCAAAAACCATTGCCTTTTGCCACGATTACTGCAAACGATGGCACAAATACCATTTCGGATGTAGATGGAAAATTCAGTATTTATTCCCTAAAAAAAATAGTCTCTTTCGATGTTTCTTACGTTGGGTTTTCCAAAACAACAATTACAATATTGGATGACAAGTCTTTTTATACCGTTTTTCTTTCCCCAAAAAATGACGAATTGAAGGAGGTGATGGTTTCAAATGAAAACCCTGCGTTGGCTATTATCAAAAAAACAATTGCAAACAAAGACAGCAACAATCCCCAGAAAAAGCTCAATAGTTTTGAATTTAAATCCTATAATAAACTTATCGTAACGGCAAATCCCGACTCCATAAATGGAAGAATAGATTCAATTTTCATAAAAAAATCCATTGGAAAACAATTCCAAAAAATGGATTCCTCCGATTATGAATTTAAGAAATTAATACGCAAACGGCACTTGTTTCAAACGGAAAAAGTTTCGCAATTTCAATTCAGCAACTCCAAATTAAAAGAAACCATATTGGGCACAAGAATGGCTGGTTTCAAACAGCCCATTTATGAGATTATCGCCTTTGGCCTCCAATCTTTTTCTATCTACGATTCGAGTTACGAACTTTTTGAAACCAAGTACAATAGTCCAATTGCGAACGATGCTTTACAAGATTACAACTACAAACTGCTTGACACCGTATCCTTAAATGGTCGAAAAGCATATATGGTTTACTTCAAAAATAAAAAGAAAAGAAAATCCGCCGGGTTGGAAGGCGTACTTTACATCGACCAAAATAATTATGCTATTGCCAAAGCCGTAATGCGCATCAAGGGCATTCTCGACATTAGCGGAACAGACGAATTTCAGTACATTCCAAAAGAAAATTTATGGTTTCCCATTCAAAAAACTTTCAAAATTGTGAAAGGAAAAAACAAGGACGATATCAAAATTCTGGGAGAAACCATCCCATTTAACGCTGACGAAAAGGACAACGGTTCACCACAAAAAAAAGTAGCATCGGATTATACGTATTTGCTTTCGAAAACCAGCAATTTCGACTTTAAGTACAATGTTCCCATACAAATCAAAAAGGCGCCAATTGCTATTGACCTAAAAGAAGATGCCTTTAACAAGCCTGAAAGTTTCTGGAGTACTTATAGAAAAGACAGCCTCGATGTTCGAAGCAAAAAAACTTATATTTATCTTGATAGCATAGCCGAAAAAAAACGAATAGAAAGTAGGCTGCGTTTTGGCAGAAAAATGATCGTCGGTTATTTGCCTGTGGGATTTTTTGATTTGGATTTACGCAAAATAATCAGTTACAATAACTACGAAGGTTTTCGATTGGGAATCGGAGGAATCACAAACGAGAAATTCTCTAAAAAATTCAGGATTGAAGGATATTCGGCCTACGGAACAAAAGATGGTGTTTTTAAATACAATCTGGGAATGGCGGCTAGAATAGACAAATTGTCCAACACGTGGGTGGGAGTTTCCTATACTGACGATGTTAGAGAAATTGCCAGCACTACATTTGCGGTAGACAAAAGGGTTTTTAAAATTTATGACCCGAGACCCATAAACATCAGCACATTTTATAATTATGTGAGTTGGAAAGCCTTGATAGAAACCAAAATCATTCCCAAAACTGAAGGCATTTGTGAACTTTCCCATGTTATAGTCAATCCCAAGTTTAATTATGTGTACAGCCTAAACGGTAAGTTGTTCAACGCTTACACGATGACAACCGCCATGATTTCTTTGCAATGGAATCCTTTTAGCGATTATATGCAAACGCCAACAGGCCGAATTGAAGTCGAAAAACGCTTCCCGAAATTCACTTTTCAATACACCCAATCAGCGCCAAAAATTTGGAACAACGACTTCGAATTTGGTAAAATAGACTTCAAAACAGAATTTGAAAAAAAGTATTTAAACGGTCAAAAAACAAACTTGCTTTTTCAAGCTGGATATGCTTTTGGTGATATTCCATTAACCCATTTATACAATACCTCCCCAAATAATATCACCAAAGAAACCGTGATTCAAAGGATTACTTTTGCTGGGAAAAACAGTTTTGAAACGATGTTTTTTAATGAGTTTTTTTCTAATAAGTTTGCCTCCTTGCAATTCAAACACGGCTTTAATAGGGTCGCGCTATCTAAAAAATTAAAACCATCGTTGGTTCTTGTTTCCAGAATGGCTTGGGGTAATTTACAAAAACCAGAACAACATATTGGAATGAATTACAAAACCTTGGATAAAGGCTTTTTTGAATCAGGAATAGAGCTCAATCAAATATACAAAGGTCTTGGACTGATTGCTTTTTATCGGTATGGACCAAATCAGTTGAGTAAATTTGAAGATAATTTAGCCGTAAAATTGAGTTTTGTCCTGAATCTGGGGCTATAAATTAATGCTTCATAATCAAAACAGAAGGAACTCTGCTCAACCAAATACTACGTGAATCTACGAGTGCTTTCCAGCTTTCGATACTGATTATCATTAAGTCTTGCATCGCTAAAAATTCTTTTTTGATAATCTTGTCATTTACCAAAGTGATATTATCAGAATATTTTTGTTCCAATGAATTGACGGCACTCTTCAAAACAAAATTAGTATTGACATGTCCATTTACATCCAAGATTACAATTTTAGAATTGTTATTGAAGATTAATTTCTGGGCATAATCAATCAAAAAGGAATCCTCTGAACTAAAGATTGGAATAAAAACTTGGTTCACAGACTGCAATTCTTTATCGACTAAAATTCCCAAAGGCGTCTTGATTTTCGAAATAATCTGCCTTGTTCTTTCGTCAAAAGGGGAGTTTTCAAACAAGCCCTCTTTTCCGGTAAATTTATCAATCAATCGGTCTGGATTAATTATTCTGGTCGTAAATCCCAAAACTTTTCCGAGCAAGGTCCCTTCAAAAATAGATTTTCCAAGACCAACCAAAAGCAAATCAAACTCCCCGTTATTGGCAATTTCACAAATATTCGTTTCAATGTCCGCTGTGGCTTGAAATACGGTCGTGATTTCCTGTCTCAACGCTTTAGATTCCTCAATTATTGGTAAAAACCGATCTTTTTCATATTCTTCCAAATTATAAGAATGTACTTCATCACTCAAGGTGAGGTGCATTGCGGTTACAGTCGATGTTTCATGCTGCTTTTTGACGAGGCTGTTTGCCAATCGCAAAAGTGATTTTCCTTTTTCATTATTTCCGAAAGATATCAATATTTTATATTTATTGCCATTGGGAATTTCGTCCAAAATGCCCTCGTCTTTTGTCTTAAATATATAATTGATACCGTTTAAAGTTGGACCCGTCATGAAAGTAGTGACCAATGCCATAATAACCATCATAGTGAAGACTTCAGGGGTAAGTACTTTTAGATCCAAACCAATGTTTAAAACTATTAATTCCATCAACCCTCGTGTGTTCATCAGGGCTCCAATAGTTAAACTATCGCGCCAACTTTGCCCCACAAATTTTGCCGCCAATGCGCTTCCGAAAAACTTTCCGACAACAGCAACCAAGATTATAAAACCGGTAACCCTCCATAAAAAAGGGTCGTTAATCAACCCAATTTCGGTTCGCAACCCCGTGTAAACAAAGAATAATGGAAGCAATAATATCACCGAAACGTCTTCTACTTTTTCAATAAACAAGTTTCTGAATTTGGTTACATCAGGCATAATAACCCCCGTCATAAAAGCTCCAAAAAGGGCGTGTATCCCAATAATCTCGGTCAAATAAGAAGAAATAATTAACGTTAAAAAGAAAATGGCAACCACTGGCTTACTCAAGTTCTCTTTTGATCCGTATAATTCCCCTATTTTTTTTAGAAAGGGCTTAACCACAAAAAGCATGACAATCACATATAAGATTGCCAATCCAATAACATAGAGTGAACTCACAAAAGTTCCCGCCTTTACAATGGCAATTACGGCAGCAAGCAAACACCAAGCGGTTATGTCATCAGCAGCGGCGCAAGTGATTACGATAGCTCCCAATTTGGTTTTATGAATGCCTCTTTCCTGAACTATTCTTGCCAATACAGGAAATGCGGTGATACTCATGGCGATTCCCATAAACAAAGCAAAAGGCAAAAAAGCAACACCCGCAGGAGCAAATCTATAATATACAAAATAAGCCAAGCCAATACCCAAGGCGAATGGAATTACAATACTGGCATGACTAATAACTATGGCTTCTTTTGCGCGGTTTTGCAGCACTTTCAGGTCGAGTTCAATACCAATGATGAACATAAAAAGTATCAGCCCGATTTGGCTTAAAAACTGTAAATTTCCTAAAGATTGAATGGGGAACAAGGCGCTGGAAAATTCCGGAAAATAGAACCCTAACAAGGAAGGACCAAGAGCGATTCCAGCAATGATTTCACCAATCACCGTAGGCTGCCCTATTTTTCGAAAAACCCATCCAAAAAAACGGGCTACAACAATTATGGTAATAATTTGCGCTAAGAGTATGGCTAAAGGGTGATTTAAATTCAGTGTTAAAGAAGCCATGAAATCATTCCAATGACCATTTTCAGTTACGGGACGAATGTAATTTTTTCCTATTTCAAGACTTTTCCCTTGGCTTATAATCCAATATATCAAAGCCGTAAAACCGCCCGTAACAACAAAATAAAATATGGTATTTTTATGATTTTTCATCTGTTATTACTTCAACTATTTAAATTATTCCCCTACAAAGATGAGAAAACCAAATATATAAATTATAACATCAAAAAAATTAATAATATAAATTTAATCTTGATAGGAAAACAGCACAATTAAAACATAAATGTAATAGCGCAAATAATGAAATATGGCTTGATTTATTTACCTTTGCCACGATTTTTAATTTTTATATGAAAAAAGCATTAAAAGTAGGATTTTGGGAACTGATTGCCAGAATTATACTCAAAAATAGAATCACGATACTTGGAGTTATTCTTGTTCTAACGGTTTTTCTCGGTTTGCAATGGAAAAATCTAAGCATGACTTATACCGAGGCGAATTTACTTCCTCAAAAACACATTGTCAACAAGCAATACCAAGACTTCTTAAATAAATTTGGAGAAGAAGGCAATCTGATTGTTATTGGATTCAAAGACAAAGCCTTTTTTACTCCAAAAGGGTATAGGGCTTGGAACGAGTTAATGACAGGTTTAAAAAATTCTAAAGAAGTAGAACTTGTCGTTTCCCTAAACGATTTAAAAAAATTACAAAAAGACACGATAGCCGAGAAATTTGAATTGGTTCCCCTTGTTGACCAAAGCAAAACGAATAATGCCGTTTATTTGGGGAAAATAAAAAATGAACTTTTCAATAACTTGCCCTTTTATGAAGGGTTATTATTCAACAAACAATCGGGAAGTATTCGCTCAGCCATTTATTTGAATAAAAAAATTGTCAACACCGCGGCAAGAAAAACGTTCATAATTGAAAATTTGGTTCCAAAAATTGAGAAATTTGAGAAAGCAACCGGAATCGACCTTCGGGTTTCTGGAATGCCTTACATCAGAACTATCAATTCAGAAAACATGAAAGGCGAAATTGGGCTTTTTATTGGTGCAGCTTTACTCATTACATCCTTAATATTTTTCTTCTTTTTTCGTTCCTATAGGGCAACTTTCATTTCCATTTGTATTTTACTGGTTGGCGTGGTTTGGTCCTTTGGTACCTTGGGATTATTCCATTATAAAATCACGATTTTAACGGCGATTATTCCACCTTTAATAATTGTTATTGGTATTACGAACTGTATTTTTCTCATCAATAAATACCAGCAGGAAATAAAAACCCATAACAACCAAGCCAAAGCACTCCAACGCGTTATATCAAAAATTGGGGTCTCGACTTTAATGACAAATTTAACAACGGCAGTAGGATTTGCGACGTTCATGATTACGGGCAATGATTTACTTTACGAATTTGGATTGGTAACCTCCATTAACGTGATTACGGTTTATCTTTTGACATTGATGATTGTGCCAATTGTGTATAGTTTTATGGCCGTTCCAAAGGAAAAACACTTGTATCATCTCAGCAAAACCTATCTTTCGGCGGTGTTGGACTGGGTGGAATACGCTGTTCGATACAATCGAAGAATCATTTATACCATTTATGGTTTGCTGATGATTTTTAGCATCATTGGGGTTTCACAAATGAAAGTTTCCGGAAGTTTGATTGGCGAAATGCCAAAAAGCGCTTCGTTCTTCAAGGATATTGTCTTTTTCGAAAAGGAATTCAACGGGGTCATGCCATTAGAAATCATGATTGACACCAAACACAAAAAAGGGGTTATGAAATTGTCCACCATGAAAAAAATGGACGAATTACAACAAACTATTTCCCAGCTTCCGGAATTATCAAAACCGGTTTCTGTCGTGAATTTAGTAAAATATTCCAAACAAGCGTATTACAATGGAAATCCTGAATATTATGAATTGCCCACTTCGCAAGAACAAGCGTTTATTCTTTCGTATGCCAAAAATGCCACGAAAAACACCAAGGAAAATTTGATGAAAAGTTATGTGGATTCCACCGGACAATATGCCCGAATCACAACTTTCATGAAAGACATCGGTACCGAGGAAATGGCGAAAGTAGAAGGGAAATTAAAAAAGAAAATAGACCAAGTTTTTCCAAAAGAACGATACGAAGTTACGCTGACAGGAAAGGCATTGGTTTTCCAAAAAGGAACATCTTACTTAGTTGACAACCTCATAGAATCGCTCATTTTTGCTATTTTGTTAATCGCCGGATTGATGGCTTACATGTTTCGCTCCGTAAAAATGATATTGGTTTCGGTCATCACAAACATACTTCCGCTGTGCATCACGTCAGGATTGATGGGGTATTTTGGCATTCCACTAAAACCGTCAACGATTTTGGTTTTTAGTATTGCTTTCGGAATTTCGGTGGATAATGCCATACAGTTTATGGCAAAATACCGCCATGACCTGATTGAAAACAATGGGAAAATCAAAAAATCAGTATTCAGCGCATTACGGGAAACAGGGATAAGCACCTTTTACACTTCTATTGTTTTGGTTTTTGGATTCGCCATTTTCACGCTTTCCAGTTTTAGTGGCACGATTGCACTTGGTGGTTTGATTTCCTGCACTTTGTTGTTTGCGATGTTTGCCAATCTGTTAGTTCTACCGGCATTGGTGCTGACTTTCGAAAAAAAGAAAGCCATCAAGGAAGATTTAATAGAGGCTGCGCTTGTAGAATAGCCTCTAATTGCTAGGGCGAAGTGATTAGGGTTGCCGCTTCACAATATTTATTCTTAGGCTCCCAGCCTTTTGAAGGTTGGTAGCCTAAGAAGGATATCGTTGCTATAGGAGCTGCGAAAATCACAATAAATCAATTATCTTTGTAGTTCTATCATGATACAATTTGTATTATCAATTCTACCATAAAATGAAACATACAAGAGTTAAAGACCTACTAAACAGCGCAACAACACTTCAAGGAGTAAACGCAAAAGGTTGGGTAAGAACTTTTAGAAACAATCAATTTATTGCGTTGAATGATGGTTCGACCATCAACAATATACAATGTGTTGTCGATTTTGAAAACACACCCGAAGAAACTTTGAAAAGAATTACCACCGGAGCAGCCATTTCAGTTACGGGAGATTTGGTAGAAAGCAAAGGAGCTGGACAAAAATATGAAATCAAAGTTATAAAACTGGAGATTCTTGGAGATTCGGATGCCGAGAAATTCCCGATGCAACCCAAAAAACATTCTTTGGAATTCTTGCGTGAAAATGCACATTTAAGAGTTCGTACCAATGCTTTTGGAGCCATTATGCGCATTCGTTCAGTGCTGTCATTTGCCGTTCACAACTATTTTCAACAAAAAGGTTTTGTGTATGTCAACACGCCAATTATCACTGGAGCAGATGCCGAAGGTGCCGGAGAAATGTTTCAAGTAACCTCCTTGCCATTGGATAATTTACCTAAAAATGAAGAAGGCAACATTGATTATAAAAAAGATTTCTTTGGGAAACACACGAACTTAACGGTTTCTGGACAATTAGAAGGGGAAACTTTTGCGATGGCTTTAGGCCAAATTTATACTTTTGGACCCACATTTAGAGCCGAAAACTCGAACACTTCCCGCCATTTGGCTGAATTTTGGATGATTGAACCCGAAGTGGCTTTCAATGATTTGAATGACAACATGGACTTGGCCGAAGATTTTATCCAATATGTAATTAAATACACGATGGAAAAATGTCCTGATGATTTGAAATTCTTGGAAGGACGTTTATTGGAAGAAGAAAAATCAAAACCACAGACCGAAAGAAGCGAAATGGGGTTACTGGAAAAACTGAACTTTGTGTTAGAAAACAACTTTAAACGTATTTCCTACACCGAAGCGATTGATATTTTAAGAGATTGTACGCCAAATAAAAAGAAAAAATTTCAATACATCATCAACGAATGGGGAGCTGATTTACAAAGTGAACACGAACGTTATTTGGTGGAAAAACACTTTAAATGTCCGGTAATCTTGTTTAATTATCCAGCGAATATCAAAGCGTTTTATATGCGTTTGAACGAAGACGGAAAAACGGTTCGTGCCATGGACATCCTTTTTCCGGGAATCGGGGAAATCGTGGGAGGTGCACAAAGAGAAGAACGTTTTGACGTTTTGGTCGAAAAAATGAAAGCTTTGGGAATCGATGAAGAAGAATTGTGGTGGTATCTTGATACTCGAAGATTCGGAAGCGCGGTTCACTCCGGTTTTGGTCTTGGATTTGAAAGATTGGTGCTTTTCGTTACGGGAATGACCAATATTCGTGACGTAATTCCATTTCCAAGAACACCGATGAATGCAGAATTTTAGAAATGTTTAATCGCTTAATCGTTTATTTGTTTATCCGATTATTGCGAATAAACGATTAAACAAATAAACGATTAAACCCAAATGTTAAAACAATTTCTAAATCTTAAACTTTCACAGAAATTATCTCCACAACAAATCCAGTTGATGAAGTTAATTCAATTGCCTACGCAAGCATTCGAACAACGTTTATTGGAAGAAATGAATGAAAATCCGGCATTGGAAGCAGGAACTGAGGAGGAGGATAACTATGAGAAAGACGAATTCGACAATGATGATGCCAACGACGAATTCGACGATTATGACGACAATGAAAGTGAGGACACCAGAGACGTAAATATTGACGAATATTTAAGCAGCGACGAAACTCCGGATTACAAGACTCAAGCCAATAATTACAGCGATGACGATGAGGAACGCGAATCGCCCTTAGTTGCTCCGATTAGTTTTCACCAAGATTTAATTAATCAGTTGAACACTTTTATATTGGATGACGACGAGCGTGAAATTGCCGAATTTCTGGTGGGTAGCATCGACGATATGGGTTATATCCGACGAAGTATTCCAGATATGGTCGACGATATGGCGTTTACCCAAGGCATTTACACCGATGAGAAAACGGTAGAAAGAATGTTACACATCATTCACGAGCTGGAACCTTCAGGTGTTGGTGCACGTGATTTGCAGGAATGTTTATTGTTGCAATTGAAGCACAAAACACCCACGGAATACGTGGCTTTGGCAATTGACATCCTCGAAAACCAGTTTGAAGCTTTTACCAAAAAACATTACGACAAACTGCAGCAAAAATACAATGTTTCGAATGACCAACTCAAAACTGCCATTCACGAAATAGAAAAACTCAACCCAAAACCGGGTGGTTCTTTTACCGGTAACAACAAAATTACGGAACACGTTGTTCCTGATTTTTCTATACGCATTGTTGATGATGAATTGGTTTTGACTCTAAACGGAAGAAATGCTCCGTCTTTACACGTTTCAAAGGATTATCAGGAAATGATGCAAACCTATAAAAGTTCCCGGGAAAAATCGAGTGCGCAAAAAGATGCGGTGCAGTTTATCAAACAAAAACTGGATTCGGCTAAATGGTTTATCGACGCCATCAAACAGCGTCAGGAAACGCTTTATGTGACGATGAATGCCATTATGCATTACCAACAAGAATACTTTTTAGAAGGCGATGAAACCAAGCTAAAACCAATGATTCTGAAAGACATCGCCGATATGGTGGGTCTTGACATTTCGACCATTTCTCGTGTGGCCAACAGTAAATATGTGGAAACGCCTTACGGAACAAAACTGATCAAGGAATTCTTCTCGGAAGCAATGAAAAACGACCAAGGTGAAGAGGTGTCGACGCTTGAAATCAAGAAAATTCTGCAAAACGTGATTGAGGACGAGGACAAGCAAAAACCACTTCCCGACGATCAATTGGCTGAAATCCTTTTGGAAAAAGGCTACCCAATTGCCCGAAGAACCATTGCGAAATACCGAGAACAACTGGATATTCCGGTAGCGAGGATGAGGAAGAAGATTTAAGATTGCAGGTTGCAGAATTGAGATTGCAGATTTTGTCATTTCGACGAAGGAGAAATCACACAACGAGAGCAACTGATGCAATTTCTCCTTCACAAAAATGACAGATAAACTTTTTAGAAAGAATGAATTTAAAAAAAATCCTTCCCTTTTTTTCCTATTTATTCCATCCGATATTCATTCCGGTATATACAGCCTTGTTTTACTTTTTTTTCTATGACTCTTATTATACAAATCCTGAGATATACTTTGCTATTTTCCAAATAGTAATTATCACGATACTGCTTCCCATTCTCTTTTTTTTTGTGTTGCGTACCGCCGGAAAAGTAAATTCAATCATGGTTGAAGAAATGGATCAGCGAAAAATTCCATTGCTGATTTTGTGCTTTTTGACTATTTTATTGACCCGAAAAAGCATCACTTTAGACCGTTTTCCGGAACTGCATTTCTTCTTTTTGGGAGGATTGTTAAGTACTGTAATGGCTTTGTTATTGTTGTTTTTTAAGACAAAGGCCAGTCTTCACTTGGTAGCCATGAGTGCCTTGACACTTTTTGTTATTGGATTGAGCGTTCACAATCAAACACAAAATACAACTTTGATTGCATTTCTAGTTTTTATGAACGGCATAGTGGCTTCCTCCCGACTGGAAATGAAAGCGCATACGCCTAAAGAATTAATGATTGGTTTCCTTCTGGGAAGTATCCCTCAACTGCTTTTGTTTTATTTCTGGCTATAAAATATAGAAGATAATCCCAATATTCATCGAATTCATATCAATGGGCATTGCATTAATTTTGGCCTTTTGAAATAAGGGATTCAATCCATAATAGGCATACACATTGACCGAATTGTAGCCTGATGAAATATATGCACCATAGAGTAACTTATTAAAATCATCATTTCCTGTAACAACTATTTTGCCTTGGGAACCATCGTAAATCGATTTGTCATAAATCAAATACCCTATTTTAAATCCTCCGTAAATCCTCCAAAACTTATGGCTTTCGTATGTTGATGTTCGCCACCTGAACTCAATAGGAACTTCGACCAAAAATTGTGTGAATCTATTTTTATTATAGGTCTCATTTTGGTCAATAATAGTATAAAATGGGATTTGACTTGGTTTTGTAATAGCCAAATTCTGGTTATAGCTGTTATAGGAAAACCCAATTCCAGTAGCGAGAGCAACGGTTCTTTTTTTATTGATAGGCATATCCCTAAGGAAACCGGTCGAAAAACCTGTCGAAAATTTGCTTTGAATTAAACCCGCTGGCTTTCGTTGCAGGGTATTGTAGGTAAACCCAAAATAAAATTGGTCTTCTCTATAAAGCGAATCTATTTTCACTGAAGGCAGAGACTCAGGATTTGTGTTTTGCGAAAAAACGGATCCCACAGCGAACAAGAAAAAAAAATTTAGAAATAAACGCATATTGGATTTTTGTGCGTTAAAATTACAAAAAAAAGGCAACCGAAAGGCTGCCTTTTTTTGATTTGACTTAAATTATACTTATTCGGAATATTTTTAGATCTTTCCCGATGAATTAATGTAATTCGTGAAAAAAACATTTAAGTAATAGTTAAAATTTAATGTCGTATTTCGTGCCAAAATTATTGAGTACAAAGTTTAATTTTTCTTTTAGGTTTTCGAATGACTTGTACGCATCAAAATCTAACCATTGATATTTTATTCTTCTCCATAGAATTTCTATCAGATTTAACTCTGGAGAATAGGGTGGCAAAAAGTAAATCAACACATCTTTTTCTTTCCA
>JBIKPM010000176.1:0-5071 GCA_044357435.1 Flavobacterium sp.
TCTTGAAAAGTCGTTGCGGCAAAAAAGAATTCACGATGATTTATGCCGAAAATGCCCAAGGTGTAACGGCAGATAAAACGATTGTGAATAAGGACACGCCGCTGGCAGAACAAAATAAATTTTCGCTAACGGATAAAGAAGTCATACAACTGGCGCAATGGTGCCAAAAAATTGAAAATCACTATAATAAAACTATGGATATCGAATGGGCAAAAGACGGATTGAACGACCAACTCTACATCGTTCAAGCTCGTCCGGAAACCATTCACGGAAAAGAACGAAAACAAACCGTTGAAATTTATTCCCTAAAAGAAAAAGGCAATGTATTGGCAAGTGGCACTGCGCTTGGAAACAAAATCACCTCTGGAAAAGCACGTATTTTAAAAAGTCCCCAAGAAGGAAATCTTTTGCTTGAAGGAGAAATCCTGGTGACAGATGTTACTAATCCCGATTGGGATCCCATTCTTAAAAAGGCAAGAGCCATTATTACCAACAAAGGCGGCAGGACAAGCCATTCGGCCATTGTGGCAAGGGAACTTGGAACCGTTGCCGTGGTGGGTTGTGGTAATGCAACTTCTACTATAAAAAATGGACAGGAAATCACGGTTTCTTGTGCCGAGGGCAAAGAGGGAAATATATATGAAGGGTTATTGAAATGGGAAATAAAAGAACAGGATTTCAGCAAACTCACTATACCGGAAACGGATCCGATGTTTATTCTTGCCGACCCTGAAAGAGCTTTTGATTTGAGTTTTTATCCCAATAAAGGCGTGGGTTTGATGCGAATGGAATTTGCCATTTCCAACACTATTAAAATACATCCAAATGCCTTATGCGAACCCGAAAAAGTAACCGATGAAGCAACAATTTCAAAAATCAAGGAGTTGACCAAAGGCTATGAAAACGGTACCGATTATTTCGTCGACAAACTTGCCGAGGCTGTTTCAACGGTAGCTGCGGCTTTTTACCCAAAGGACGTGATTGTGCGAATGAGCGATTTCAAGAGCAACGAATATGCTAATCTCATTGGTGGAAAATATTTCGAACCCGAAGAAGAAAACCCTATGATTGGTTTCCGTGGCGCTTCCCGCTATTACAGCGATTTTTATCGAAAAGGTTTTGCATTGGAATGTGAAGCGATGAAAAAAGTGCGAAATGAAATGGGATTACATAACGTAAAACTGATGATTCCTTTTTGCAGAACCATCGAAGAAGGGCAAAAAGTTATTGCAGAAATGGCAAAAAACGGATTAACCCAAGGCATCAACGAATTGGAAATCTACGTAATGATAGAAATTCCAAGCAACGTATTGCTAGCCGACAAATTTGCACAACTTTTCGATGGATTTTCCATTGGCTCCAATGATTTGACACAGCTCACTCTTGGTTTAGACCGAGATTCTTCTCTGGTTAGTTTTTTATTCAGCGAGCAAAATCCGGCAGTCAAAGCTTTAATCCGGGAAACCATTCACGCTGCCAAACGCAACAACATAAAAGTGGGATTGTGTGGTCAAGCGCCAAGCGATATTCCGGAATTTGCCCAATTCTTGGTAGAAGAAAGCATCGACAGCATTTCGTTCAATCCCGATGTCTTGATAAAAGGAATCGAAAATATTTTGCTTGCCGAAAAGAAAAATACAGTACGTATATAATGTTAAAACAACACCATTATGGAAACAACATTCAAAAATAAAGTAGCATTGGTTACAGGCGGTTCTTTCGGAATCGGCAGAGCCACTGCCCTAGCTTTCGCAAGAAAAGGGGCTAAAATCGTCATTGCCGATTGGAAAGAAAATGAGGAAACTATGGATCTAATCGAAAATTTAGGCGGAGATGCCATCTTTGTAAAATGCGATGTATCAAAAAAAGCAGATGTAAAAGCACTCATCGAAAAAACAATTGACACCTTCGGACGACTGGATTTTGCTTATAACAATGCCGGAATAGAAGGAACTTCGGCCACCGTGCAAGAGTGTTCCGAAGAGAATTGGGATAAAACCATTGGTGTCAACCTGAAAGGAATTTGGCTCTGTATGAAATATGAAATCCCCGAAATGCTCAAAACAGGCAAAGGCGCCATCGTCAATTGTGCCTCTGTGGCTGGACTGGTCGGATTTCAAGGTTTACCCGCTTATGTAGCTTCCAAACATGGCGTGATAGGTCTTACAAAAACCGCCGCATTAGAATATGCTAAACTCGGAATCCGAATAAATGTAGTTTGTCCCGGCGTTATTCAAACTCCAATGATTGACCGACTGACCGGAAAGAAAAAAGAAACCATAGAACAATTTAAAGACTTAGAACCTATTGGGCGTTTTGGAGAACCCGAAGAAATTGCCAATGCCGTGGTGTGGTTATGTCTAGACGAAGCCTCGTTCGTGACTGGATTGGCAATGCCCGTGGATGGTGGTTTTGTAGCGCAATAATTTATCCTATTAATAACAACTAAAATACTCATAAAATGTATACTTACGAAGTTAACCTAAAGTGGACTGTCAACAGAAAAGGAGTTTTAAGTTCTCCTTCATTACCACAACAAATTGAAGTAGCAACACCTCCCGATTTTCCTAAAGGAATGGAAGGCGTTTGGACACCGGAACACTTATTGGTGGGCTCGGTAAACAGTTGCTTAATGACCACTTTTCTGGCAATAGCCGAAAATTCGAAGTTAGAATTTAGTAGCTATGAAAGTAATGCGGTATGCAACATTGCCATAATTGAAGGAAAGCACACCTTGACTGAAATCATCTTGAAACCCAAAGTCACTATCCCCCACACGCAAAAGCAAGACAGGGCAATTCATATCCTTGAGATGAGCAAAAGAGCTTGCGTAATTTCCAATGCGATTAAAGCTACCGTTCTTTTAGAACCAGAAATTATTTTGGAAAAAGTATTGGTTTAAAAAGTAAAAAAATGATTGCAACCAAAAATAAAACGGAGTACCATCTTTCGGATTATGAAAAAATTCGTGCGTCATTCTCGTGGGAAAATGTTACTCGAGAATTAAGTGGTTTACCGGATGGAAAAGGCTTGAACATCGCTCACGAAGCCGTTGATCGTCACGCCAAAAGTCATTTGAAAGACACAGTGGCACTTCGTTTTATCCACAAAGACTGGAGCTTTAGCAATTATACTTATTCTGATTTGCAGCAACAAACTTCAAAATTTGCCAATGTTTTGAAAAAATTAGGCATCCAAAAAGGCGAATGCATTTTCGCTCTGACAGGAAGAATCCCTGAATTATACATCGCTGCCTTGGGGACTTTGAAATCTACTGCCGTTTTCTGTCCGTTGTTTTCTGTTTTTGGCCCTGAGCCAATACTGCAACGTCTGAAAAAAGGGGATGCAACGGTATTACTCACCACTTCCCTACTTTTCGAAAAGAAAGTAAAACAATTATTGGAACAACTTCCTTCGCTTCGTTATGTTATTTTGAGCGATGCAACAGACCCTATTTCGGATAAAATATTGTCCTATTCCAAATTAATGGAACAGGCGGATACCGAATTTATAATACCAAAAACCAATCCAGAAGATTTGGCTTTACTCCATTTCACCAGCGGAACAACGGGAATGCCAAAAGGGGCTTTACACGTTCATAAAGCCCTATTGACTCATTATATCACGGGAAAATATGTGCTCGATTTTCACGAGGGTGACATTTTTTGGTGCACCGCCGATCCGGGTTGGGTAACGGGAACTTCTTATGGCATTATTGCGCCATTAGTAAATGGCGTCACTAGTATTATTGACGAGGAGGAGTTTGATGCCGCAAGATGGTATTCCATCCTCGAAGAACACAAGATAAATATTTGGTATACTGCCCCAACTGCCATCAGAAGATTGATGCGAATGGACATTAAACCATTGGAAAATTACAATCTCGAAAATCTCCGAATCATCCTGAGTGTGGGCGAACCGCTTCAAGCCGAAGCCGTGATTTGGGGTGAGAAAACTTTTGGAATTCCGATTCTCGACAATTGGTGGCAAACCGAAACGGGAGGCATTATGATTGCCAATTATCCTTCGATGCAAGTAAAACCCGGTTCTATGGGAAAACCACTGCCTGGCGTTGAAGTGGCAATTGCCGAAGTTAAGGACAACCGAATACAGATACTTTCAGAACCAAATCTTCAAGGACATTTGGTTCTAAAAAAAGGATTTCCATCCCTGTTTCGTGGCTATTTGCACGAAGAGGAACGCTACAACAAATGTTTTATTGGCGAATGGTACCTCAGCGGGGATTTGGCAAAAAAAGATGCTGATGGCTATTTCTGGTTTGTGGGGCGTGCCGATGACATCATCAAAACTTCGGGACATATGGTGGGACCTTTTGAAGTCGAAAGCACGTTAATGCGACATCCACTAGTTGCAGAGGCGGCGGTCATTGGAAAACCGGAACCCACAATTGGCGAATTGGTAAAAGCCTTTGTGGTGTTGAAATTTGGAAATATTCCAAATGAAGAAACCAAAATGACCATTATGGGTTTCGCCCGAAAAGAATTGGGACCGGCTGTCGCTCCCAAAGAAATTGAATTTGTCGAGAACATTCCCAAAACCCGAAGCGGAAAAATATTGCGCCGGTTATTGAAAGCGCGAGAACTTGGCTTGCCAGAAGGCGATATTTCAACCTTGGAACAAATATAAAAGACTATAAAGAAAAAAACGAATTTAAAAATTTCAATTATGACACTCTTTAAAAAAGTATATTCGAAAAGTAAAATACTCTATTTTTTTGTCTTTCTATTATTCTTTCAAGGATGCCAATCCCAAGACAAGAAAAACGAAAAAGACATTGAAGAAATTCAAAAAAATGCCGGGGGCTATACCAATAAAATTTCTTATTCCAACAATGTCGATTTCAGATTGGCAGCAAAAGTTGCCACTCCTGGTGTCGTTCATATCAAATGTCTATTCAAACAACAAACCAAACGAAACTATAACGAAGATCGGGATGGATTTTATAACATACCTGATCCTTTAAAGGATTTTTTTAGGGACGATCCCTTTTTTAGACAATTTAGATTCCAAGTTCCCGATTCGCAAGAAAATGATTCTGAACCGGTAATTG
>JBIKPM010000177.1:0-5064 GCA_044357435.1 Flavobacterium sp.
CAATAACAAAGTACTTCCAGAATAGGCACTATGATTGTCAAAAATCATATTGGCAAATTCCGCACAATTATCAGCAATGACCACTTTTTTGAATAACCCCCATAAAATCTGACGTAGTCCGTCTACGGCTTTGACATAATTAAATGTTCTTTTCTTCTGAATCTGTGGCAATAAATGGGTCGCCCGTTCTATAGGTCCAGCCACCAATAATGGAAAGAAACTCACGAAAACCGAGTAATCAATGAAATTTTTCTCTGCCTTTATTCGGTCTTTGTAAATATCAATCACATAGGAAAGGCCGTGAAAAGTATAGAAAGAAATTCCCACAGGAAGAATTACTTTCAAGGTCCACGGATTTACTTGTAGTCCAAAATTGGCAATGGCTGCAGCGAAAGATTCAGCAAAAAAGTTATAGTATTTAAAAACCCCCAGAAAACCAAGATTTATAGAAATACTCAACCAAAACCAAAATTTTTTGATGTTTTGATTTTTGGCATCCGACATTTTAATCCCAGTATAATAATCTAATAGCGTAGAGAAAATCAACAAAAACAAAAACCGCCAATCCCAGCAAGCATAAAAAAAATAGCTTGACACAAGTAAGAGTATATTTTGAAATTTTAAGTTTTTCGCAGTCACAAACCAATAGAGTATAAAAACTATAGGTAAGAAAATGGCGAAGTTTAGGGAATTAAAAAACATATTTTTTGAGTAATTTAAAGTTCAGTTTGTTTAACTGAAAAATTTAATTTATTAGCTTATTAAAATATTGGGAATAAATTTTGGCCCCATACGAATTTAAATGTTCTGCATCTTGAAATCCTTTATCCGGTATTGGAAAGTCTTTATTGTCTATCCACTCCACGTTTCTAAATTTTGTATGCAATATTTCTTTGAATTTATATTCTGTATACGACACATCATAGCTTTTATGCATCGGACTTCTTACCAAACAAACTTCCAAACCTCTGTCCTGACAGTATTTTACAATTTTTTGCAAATAAAGGATATTGTATTCTGAAACTTCAAGTTCATAATTAATATTTTTTTTTGATTTTGGGCGAGCGGAAGAGGTTTTTACAACATATACCGCATCACAAGGAATAAATTTTCCCATCCCTCCTCCTTCGATGATTCCTTTTTTATTGATAAATAAACGTCTTAAATTATCAAATAGACTTTTTGAAAAGGCATTAATCAAGCCTGTTGGATTTTTTTTATACAATAATTGTATTGCTTCGTTGTCCAATAACACCCAACATTCCTTAATTCGATATTGAAGATGAACATCATCCCAAATCCAATTATCCATCCCTTTGTCAATTTGATTATTGGTATATTCTATAAATATTTTTTTGATTTGTGGATTATTATCAATTACTTTTTTCGCTTTAAAATAGGTGTACATATAAGCCTCACCTGCCACACCCATATTAATCGTATTCTTCACAAAATTAGTATCATAGGCATTTGCTGGATGTGAATGACCTAGAATTAAAACAGAATAATTCTCAGGTAATTTTACATTTTGATCTTTATAAAAAAGACTTTTTTGCAAAAGAACATCCACAACAACAATTGTTGCAATAATGAATAAAAAAACTGAAATGTCTTTACAAAATTTTTTCATTTAGAAATTAAAATAGATAAATACTTGTTCTTTACCCGCAAAGTAAAAAATAAAAAACACCACTGCTAAATAAAACATCCATCGGTAACTTCTTCTCCATCCAAAACCAAATTTTTGAATGGCAAAATCATTCTCTCTCCCAATCCATTCCAAAATAATAAAAAAAATTATCAATATTGAAGTTACTAAAGCTTTATACAAACCTCTAAACTCTGGAATTGCAATCGTAGATTTTGAGAAAATAGTAGTTATAATTTCAAAAGCTTGAGAAACACTTTCTGATCTAAAAAATATCCAAGCAAAGACCGTTAGGCCAAATGTCAATCCGATTTGAAAAATTTCTTTCACACTTGGAAAATAGTTGCCTCGAGCCACAATATCCATATTATTTCTGTTAGTGTTAAAAATAATGGAAGGCATGATATATATGGCATTCAGTAATCCCCAAATGATAAAAGTCCAATTCGCACCGTGCCAAAATCCACTGACTAAGAAAATGATAAAAGTGTTGCGAACTTTCATCCACATTCCCCCTTTGCTACCCCCTAATGGAATATACAAATAGTCCCGAAACCAACTGGAAAGTGAAATATGCCAACGCCGCCAAAACTCGGCAATATCTCGTGAAAAGTAAGGAAAAGCAAAATTTCTAAGTAAATCTATACCAAAAAGGCGGGCTGTACCCAATGCAATATCTGAATAGCCCGAAAAATCACCGTAAATTTGAAAAGTAAAAAACACTGCCCCTAACAACAAAGTGCTTCCCGAATAGTCCGTGTGATTGTCAAAAATCATATTGGCAAATTCCGCACAATTATCAGCAATAACCACTTTTTTGAATAACCCCCATAAAATCTGACGTAGTCCGTCTACGGCTTTGACATAATTAAACGTTCTTTTTTTCTGAATTTGGGGCAACAAATGAGTCGCACGTTCAATAGGCCCAGCCACCAACAAAGGAAAAAAGCTCACGAAAACCGAGTAATCAATGAAATTTTTCTCTGCCTTTATACGGTCTTTGTAAATATCAATCACATAGGAAAGGCCGTGAAAAGTATAGAAAGAAATTCCCACAGGCAGAATCACTTTCAAAGTCCAAGGATTTACTTGTAGTCCAAAATTGGCAACGACAGTAGCAAATGATTCAGCAAAAAAGTTGTAGTATTTAAAAACGCCCAGGAAACCAAGATTTACGGAAATACTCAACCAAAACCAAAACTTTTTATTGTTTTGATTTTTAGCATCCGACATTTTAATTCCTGTATAATAATCCAAAACTGTAGAGAAAATCAACAAAAACAAAAACCGCCAATCCCAACACGCATAGAAAAAGTAGCTTGAAACTAATAAAAGAATATTTTGAAGTTTTAAGTTTTTCGCTGTCACGAACCAATAGAGAATAAAAACTATGGGTAAGAAAATGGCAAAGTTTAAAGAATTAAAAAGCATGAAAATTATTTAAATAGAGCAGTTGAATTATTAATTTGGTGGATTCAATTTTTAAGTGCTTTCAGATAAAATTCTAAAAATCTCTTTAAAATACTTTGATTTGAACAGTATTGTACTATTTTGTAGATCAAAAAAATAAATTTAAATTTTATATTTTGCACTGTCACCACTAATGACTTCTGTATATTTTTTCTTTTTGTTTATAAATATACTTTCAAAATACTTATATGACAACGAGGACAATACAATAGTAAAAGGAAACACTAATGTATAGAGTAAAATTAAATTGTCTTCCATTTTAAAAACAACAAGAGCCTTAATCATCAACACTATAACAATCGGATGATACATATAAAGCCCGTATGAAATTTTACCAAAATAATTAAAAACAGTGTTTTCCATTGAAAATATACGATTTGAATTACAGGCAAAGTTGATAACTAAAATTCCGAAAAATAGGGCGTAGAATTCATAATGATATTCCTTTAACCTAAACCCAATTCCAATTAAATATAATGTAGTTAACAAACATATCCACTGCACTGATTTTAAAAATAAAAACTTCCTAATTTTAAGAACTAATTTGGTGTTTTCATAAGCAATTAATGCAAAAATTCCCCCTATTGCCATACAATCAATAGGAGTATGTTGAATAAATTGTTTTAATACATTGAGCCCTTCAAAAAATGGAAGTAACATTACTGTTTTTTTTATTAACAGATAAATCACTATAACAAGTGCCATTAAAAGCCATCTGTTTTTAATTTTTTTAATCAAAATAGGCCAAATCAAATAAAACTGTTCTTCCACTCCTATAGACCAAGTGTGCGAGGCAAAAGGTAAAAAAGGAAATATCCTTATACTGGAAGCTAAATTAGGAAGTAGAAAACAGAAAAGAAAAAACTCAATCAGATTCTTATCCCAAGATGCGGTAACTTGGTTTGGAATTTTAAAAAATTCTAGAGAAGGAAAAACAAAAAAAGCAAGCAGTATAATTAAAAAATACAAAGGCCAAATTCTAAGCACTCGCCTGATATAAAATTTCCTTACACCAATTGTCTTTGTCACTTCTTTTTCAACAAATAATAAATAGGAAATTAAAAAGCCACTTAACACAAAAAACAACACAACCCCTAATCTTCCTAAAATAGAAATAACTGCATTATCAAAAAAATTAGGTAAATGAAATAACTTCTTAAAAAATTCAATATGGGCTACAATAACAAAACTTGCAGCAATGAACCTGATAGCATTCAAATTTTCAAAATAGACTTTTGTAACAGACGAATTTTTATTTAACATTGATTTTTTTTGTTAGAATTAACCTAGAATATACATTTTCAAATTGTTTGGCTATGTAATCAATTCTATACTTATTATTTACGAGTTGATATGCTTGAATTTTGATTGAATCATTATTAAATATCAGAACCTTTTTTATAGCATCCATAAAAGCAGCTTCATCATTAACCCCAACAAGCCAACCCGTTTTTTGATCAACAACAACTTCTTTTATACCGCCAACATTATAGGCTACCACTGGCAGTTTATTGATAAAAGACTCTAGTATTACACCCGGCAAACCCTCTATTAGACTTGGCAAAACCAAAACTTGACAGCAATACATGATTTGCTGCACATCACTTCTTCTCCCTAAAAAAACTACATTTTGAGAGAGTTCCATTTGCGAAACTAGTGCTACTATTTCTGTTTTTAATTTGCCTTCCCCTATAAGCAGTAATTTTGCATTGGGTATTTCTTGAATCAAATTTGAAAAGATACGAATCAATCCCTTGTGGTTCTTTTCGGGCATAAAACCGCCCACATGAAGTATGAAAGGTCCATCATCTGAAATGCCAATTTCATTTAGTGAATTATAAGGCTTTGGACTATTCAAATCAACACCTATGGGTAAACATTCAATTCTGTTGTGTATAAAAGGAAATATTTTCTTAAAATCGGATGTACATTCTTCACTCACCGAA